>DASQCX010000831.1:0-13718 GCA_035634455.1 Burkholderiaceae bacterium | reverse complement strand
AAGCAGACGGCGCGTACGAGCACGACGCCGAGCGCGACCTCGCCGCGGAAGCGATGGCCGCGCCGCCGGTGCGCTGGCTGCGCGTGCGCCACGAGACGAGCTACCGCTACGACTCCGGCGTCGAGGGCGCGCTGCACCTCGCGCACCTGCGTCCGCGCGAGACGGCCACGCAGCAGGTGCGCACCTGGTCGCTGGACGTGTCGCCGCACCCCGACGCCGGCGTGGACCTGGCCAGCGGCATCCGCGAGACGATCGACCCGTGGGGCAACGCGCGCCAGATCTTCGCGCACTCTCAGGTGCACGACCAGCTCGACGTCGTCTCGGCGTTCGAGGCCGGCGTCAGCGCCCAGGCCTTGCCCGCGCCGGGCAGCAGCCGGCCCTGGCGCGAGGTCGCGCGCGACCTGCGCCTGCATGCGGGCGCGAGCGTGCACGCCGCGAACGCGGACGCGACGCAGGAGCAGCGCAAGGCCGAGCACGACGTGTCCGAAGCCGCGGAGTTCGCGCTCGATTCGGCGCTGGCGCCGCGCGCGCCGGCGCTGGCCGACTGGGCGCGTCCCGCGGCCGATGCCAACGCGGGCGTCGTCGAGCTGGCGCTCGCGCTGATGCACCAGGTGCACGCGCAGTTCGAGTACCTGCCGCAGAGCACGTCCGTCACCACCGGCGCGCTGGAGGCGCTGGCGCTGCGCCACGGCGTGTGCCAGGACTTCGCCCACGTGCTGATCGGCGCCTGCCGCTCGCTCGGCCTGGCCGCGCGCTACGTCAGCGGCTACCTGCTGACCCAGCCGCCGCCGGGCAGGCCGCGCCTGGTCGGCGCCGACGCGTCGCATGCCTGGGCGGCCGTCTGGTGCCCGCCGCACGGCTGGTTGGCGCTGGATCCGACCAACGACGTCGCCGTCGGGCAGGATCACGTGACGCTGGCGTGGGGGCGCGACTATGCGGACGTGGCGCCGCTGCGCGGCGTGATCCGCGGCGGCTCGGGCAACGCGCCGCGCGTCGCGGTGACCGTCGAGCCGCTGTAAGGCCGTCCGCGACCTGCGCGCCGTCGCGTCGAGTCGAGCGATGGACGTACCGCGCCGGCAAGCCTGACGGCAGCGCCGTTCAGCCGTTTCTTCAATCGACGCGCCGGCCGGCCCGGCAGGACGCCCGTCAATCTGTCGATGACCTGTGCGCGATGTTTCGCTGGCGTGTCGGTCGGCTGTCGACGCGGCTGGCGCCGCCGGGGACCTGCGGCGGCTTTGGCGGGAGGACAGTTCACCTTCAGCCGCTTGGCACTCGCATTGCAGGCTGCGGCGGGCACGACAACGATCACACCGCAATCGCATGCTTCAACCGGACCGCCAGCTTTCCGTCATCACCCCGGCGCTCAACGCGCTGCGCTTCATCGACGACTGCGTCGCGAACGTCGCCGCGCAAGGGCCTTGCGTGGCCGAGCACATCATCGTCGACGGCGGCTCCGTCGACGGCACCGTCGAGCGCGTCGAGGCCCTGCAGCGCCGGCACGCGCACCTGAGGCTCATCCGCGGCCCGGACCGCGGGCAGTCGGACGCGATGAACAAGGGGACGCAGGCCGCGCGCGGCGCGGTGATCGGCGTGCTCAACGTCGACGACTACTACGAGCCCGGCGCCTGCGCGGCGGCGCTGGCGGCGCTCGAGGCGTCGGGGCGGCCGTCGGTCGTGGTGGCCGACTGCCGCGTGGTCGACGAGCGCGGCAACCTGAAGTTCTGGAACCGCCCGGTCAACCTGCACGTGGAGGCGCTGCTGCTGGGCTGGCGCTACGCGCAGTACCCGTGCAACCCGAGCGCCTACTTCTACCATCGCGAGGTGCACGACCTCGTGGGCGGCTACGACGTCGCGGACCACTACGCGATGGACTTCGACTTCATCCTGCGCTGCTGCCAGCGCGTCGGCATGCGCTACGTCCCGCAGCACTGGGGCAACTTCCGCCTGATGCCCGGCTGCAAGACCTTCGAGGACGACCGCGGGCCCGAGCGCGTCGCGGCCATCGTCGGGCGCCACGTGGGCGGCCTCACGCCCTGGGGCTGGATGAAGGTCGGGCTGACGAAGGCGCGCATCGACTTCCACCGCCTGCGCCACGCCGCCCGGCCGCGCGCGGCGTGACGGCGATGAGCGCGTCGCCGGACGTCTCGCTGGCCGACGCGGCGCCGCCGCGCGCGCCGCTGCTCGCGCGCGTGCTGCGCAGCGGCGGCGCCGGCCTGGCCGCCAACCTGTGCTCGCAGGCGCTGCGCCTGGCCAGCAACCTCGTGCTGACGCGCCTGCTGTATCCCGAGGCCTTCGGCCTGATGGCGATCACGCAGTCCATCCTGATGGCGGCCAGGCTGCTGTCGGACGTCGGCCTGTCGCAGAGCATCGTGCGCAGCGCGCGCGGCCACGAGCGCTCGTTCTGCGACACGGTCTGGACGCTCAACATCCTCAAGGACGGATCGCTGTTCCTCGTGGTCTGCGTCGCCGGGCCCGTCGCGGCCCGCCTCTACCACCAGCCGCTGCTGGCGCAGCTGGTGCCGGCGATGGCCGCGACGCTGTTGGTCGCGGCCTTCAATTCGACCAAGCTGGCCGTCGTCAACCGCCGCCTCGAGATCGGGCGCCTGGTGCTGATCGAGCTCGGCGCGCAGGCGTGCGGCATCGCGACGATGATCGCCGCCGCGGCGGCCTGGCGTTCGCCCTGGGCGCTGGTGGCCGGCAACTGGGCGACGGCGCTGGCGCTGCTGGCCGGCAGCCACCTGCTGCTGCGCGGGCCGGCCAACCGCTTCGCCTGGGACCGCGCGGCGGTGCGGGAGGTGATGTCGTTCGGCGGCTGGGTGATGCTGTCGTCGATCGTGACCTTCCTGCTGGGCGAGGGCAGCAACCTGCTCAACGGCTGGCTGGTCGGGCCGCAGGCCGTCGGCTTCCTCGGGTTGTCGACCAACCTCGCGCTGGTGGCGTGGAGCACCATCCAGGCGCTGGGCGGGCGGGTGTTCTATCCCGCGTATGCCGAGGTCTGGCGCGACCGGCCGGCGCAGCTGTCGCGCGTCCTCGTGCGCTCGCGCCAGGCCCAGTTGCTGGGCGGCTGCGCGGTCGCGCTGGTCTGGGCCGTCCTCGGCCAGCGCCTGGTCGGGCTGCTCTACGACCCGCGCTACCGCGTGGTCGGCGCGCTGCTGCAGATCCAGGCCGTGGGCACGATCTTCGCGTTCGCCAGCTCCAGCTACGCGAACGTGCTGTGGGCGATGGGGCTGGGACGGCTGAACGTGATGCTCGTCGCCGTGCAGGCCGCCAGCCTCTTCGCGCTGCTGGTCCTGGGCCATCACCTTGGCGGGCTGCTGGGCCTGATGACGGCCAGCTCGTTCATCGGGCTGTGCATCTACCCCGTCAACGCGTGGGTGTTCCGCCGGCTGGGGCTGTGGCATCCGCGCACGGACGCCGCCGTGTTCGCCGTCGGCGCGCTGGCCGCCGCGTGGGTGTGGGCGTTCGGCGCGTGGCGCGCGCTCGCGCCCTGATCCCGGCGCTCAGCCGCGCTCCACGCGGTTGCGCCCCAGCGTCTTGGCCTGGTAGCACAGCTTGTCCGCGCGCTCCAGCGTCTGCGCCACGGTCTCGCCGCGCAGGTGCTCGGTGAGGCCGGCGGAGAACGACACCGGCAGCTCGATGTCGTGCACGACCAGCGGGTGCGCGTGGAAGTGCTCGCGCAGGCGCTCCAGCGAGTTCGCCGCCATCGCGATCGGCGTGTTGGGCAGCAACAGCACGAACTCCTCGCCGCCCCAGCGCGCGAGCACGTCGGTGCGGCGGATCATCGCGTGGGCGTGGCGGCTGAGCGCGCGCAGCACCTCGTCGCCGATGGCGTGGCCGTGGGCGTCGTTGACGGACTTGAAGTGGTCGAGGTCGATCAGCGCGACGCACCAGTCCTGTTCGGTGCGCTCCAGCCGCATGCGCTCGTTCTCGAGCAGCTCCTGCATGTGGCGGCGGTTGACCAGGCCGGTGAGGTCGTCGTGCGTGGCCAGGCGGTGGATGTGGGCCAGCGCGGCCTCGAGCTCCACCTTCTGGCGCCGCAGCCGGTTGCGCATGCGGCGCAGCCGCACGGTGAGCAGGCCCACGCCCGTCACCATGATGCACAACATCATGAAGTAGACGATCTCCTCGCCCGCCGGGTAGCGTTCCGGGTTGCGTTGCGTGCACAGCGCCATCACCACGCCGAACAGGCCCAGCGTGTACACGCCCAGCCAGGCCACCTGGCGGCTGGACAACCCGAACATGCCGAACATCAGGACGACCGCCAGGATGATGCCCACCACGTTGTGCGCGACGCCCGCGAACGAATAGCCCCAGGCCGCGCACAGGATGGCGTACAGCATCTGCTGCATCGTCATCGCGGGGTCGGCGAAGCGCTTGTTCAGGCCGCTGCGGATCAGCGTGACGACGACCAGCAGCCCCGCGACAGACGCGCCCGACCACCACCAGATCGGCCCGTCGTCGACCAGCCCGAACGCCGACGCGACATGCAGCGCCAGCACGCACAGGATCATCAGCAGCGAGGCGAGCCACGCCTGCGCGAGGCGGAACCGCTGGTGCCGTTCCGTGGTGAAGAGCGCGTCGACGAGCTTGCCCAGGGCCGCCATGTGCTGTCGTTGTCCCGTTTTGTCTTTATGCCCGGAGACTAGCGGAGATTCGTGCCCGCCGGCATCCGAAAGATGCCCAATATCACCCGCAGTTGTGGCTTTCTCGCTCGACGGTGGCGCGGCGGAACGGGCGTCCAGCGCCGCGCGCGCCAACGAAAACGCCCGCGCGGGGCGGGCGTTCGGGAAGGGCGGGGCCGCGGGTCGCGGCCGCGGCTCACATGCCGGCGTAGTTCGGGCCGCCGCCGCCTTCGGGCGTGACCCAGACGATGTTCTGCGTCGGGTCCTTGATGTCGCAGGTCTTGCAGTGCACGCAGTTCTGCGCGTTGATCTGCAGGCGGTCGCTGCCGTCCTCGTTCTTGACGAACTCGTAGACGCCGGCCGGGCAGTAGCGGCTCTCGGGGCCCGCGTACTTGGCCAGGTTGATGTTCACGGGCACCGACGCGTCCTTGAGCGTCAGGTGCACCGGCTGGTCTTCCGCGTGGTTGGTGTTGCTGACGAACACCGAGCTCAGGCGGTCGAAGGTGATCTTGTTGTCCGGCTTCGGGTAGTCGATCTTGGGGCACTGGTCGGCCGGCAGCAGCGCCTCGTTGTCCTTCTTCGCGTTGTGCAGCGTCCAGGGCGGGATCATGCCCAGCTTGGGCATCAGCCACTGCTCGATGCCGGTCATCAGGTTGCCGATCAGCTTGCCCTTCTTGAACCACAGCTTGAAGTTCTTCGTGCGCTGCAGCTCGGTGTGCAGCCAGCTCTTCCCGAACGCCTCCGGATAGGCCGCGAGCTTGTCGCCCTGGCGGCCGGCCTGCAGCGCGGCGAAGGCGGCCTCGGCGGCCAGCATGCCGCTCTTGATCGCGGCGTGGCTGCCCTTGATGCGCGACGCGTTGAGCGTGCCCGCGTCGCAGCCCACCAGCGCGCCGCCCGGGAACACCAGCTCGGGCAGGCACTGCAGGCCGCCGTTGTTGATCGCGCGGGCGCCGTACGACAGGCGCTTGCCGCCCTCGATGTGCGCGCGGATGGCCGGGTGCGTCTTCCAGCGCTGCATCTCCTCGAACGGGCTCATCCACGGGTTCTTGTAGTCCAGGCCGATCACGAAGCCGAGCGTGACCTTGTTGCCCTCGAGGTGGTACAGGAAGCCGCCGCCGAAGGTGTCGTCCGTCATCGGCCAGCCGGCGGTGTGCACCACGTGGCCCGGCCTGGCCTTGTCGGCCGGGATCTCCCACAGCTCCTTGATGCCGATGGCCCAGCTCTGGGCGTCGCGGCCCGCGAGCAGGTCGTACCTGGCGATCAATTGCCTGCCGAGGTGGCCGCGCGCGCCTTCGGCGAAGATCGTGTACTTGCCGTGCAGCTCCATGCCCAGCTGGAAGCCGTCGTGCGGCTCGCCGTCGCGGCCGACGCCGACGTTGCCGGTGGCCACGCCCTTGACGGCGCCCTTGTCGTCGTAGAGCACCTCCGCCGCGGCAAAGCCCGGGAAGATCTCCACGCCCAGCGCCTCGGCCTGGCCGGCCAGCCACTTGACGACGTTGCCCAGGCTGATGACGTAGTTGCCGTCGTTGTGCATGCACTCGGGGATCAGCCACGCCGGCGTGGACCGCGTGCCCGTCTCCGACAGGAACAGCACCTCGTCGCCGGTGACCGGCTGCAGCAGCGGCGCGCCGTCGGCCTTCCAGTTCGGCAGCAGCTCGGTGATCGCGCGCGGATCCATCACCGCGCCCGACAGGATGTGCGCGCCCGGCTCGGAACCCTTCTCGAGCACCACCACCGAGACTTCCTTGCCCGCCTCGGCGGCGAGCTGCTTCAGGCGGATCGCGGTGGACAGTCCGGCCGGGCCGGCGCCGACGATCACGACGTCGTATTCCATCGCCTCGCGCGGGCCGTGTTGAGCAATGAGTTCTGCCGAAGTCATGGGGAGCGTTCCTGGGGAATGGGAGATCCTGGGGGCGCCGGTCGGAGCCGATGGACAGGCATTCTAAGGGCCTTGCTGCTGAAAATAGCACGATCGTTCGATTTTTGTCGTGCGTGCTATGGTGGCACCCATCTAATCCGGACCGCGGGCCGCGCCGACACGGGGCGCGACGCGGTTCCCGGCACGCAACGAACACGCAGAAAGAGCAGCATCATGGGCTTGAAGATCGACCTGGCGGGCCGCGTGGCCTTCGTCACCGGCGCCTCCAGCGGGCTGGGCGCTCAATTCGCGAAGACGCTGGCCGACTCCGGCGCCGGCGTCGTGCTGGCCGCGCGCCGCGTCGAGCGCCTGAAGACGCTGCGCGCCGAGATCGAGGCCGCCGGCGGCGACGCGCACGTCGTCGAGCTGGACGTCACCGATCCCGACAGCGTCAAGGCCGCCGTCGCCCACGCCGAGACCGAGATGGGCGTCATCGACATCCTCGTCAACAACTCCGGCGTCAGCACCACGCAGAAGCTGGTCGACGTCACGCCCGAGGACTTCGACTACGTGTTCGACGTCAACGCCCGGGGCGCCTTCTTCGTCGCCCAGGAGGTCGCCAAGCGCATGATCGCCCGCGCCCGCGGCGCCGCGCCAGGCACGTATACCGGGGGCCGCATCGTCAACGTCGCTTCGATGGCCGGCCTGCGGCCGCTGTCGCAGATCGGCATCTACGCGATGAGCAAGGCCTCGGTGATCCACATGACGCGGGCGATGGCGCTCGAATGGGGCCGCTACGACATCAACGTCAACGCACTGTGCCCCGGCTACATCGACACCGAGATCAACCATCACCACTGGCTCACCGAGGCCGGCCAGAAGCTGATCCAGATGACGCCGCGCAAGCGCATCGGCAAGCCTGCCGACCTCGACAGCGCGCTGCTGATGCTGTGCGCCAACGAGAGCCACTTCATCAACGGCGCGGTGCTGCAGGCCGACGACGGCTTCGGGCTCTGAGGATGCGCTTCGACCTGCCCGAGGGCCTCAAGCTGGTCCACGAGATGCGCATCCCGGTGCGCTGGGGCGACCTCGACGCGATGGGCCACGTCAACAACACCATCTACTTCCGCTACTTCGAGTCGCTGCGCATCGAGTGGCTGCAGACGTTCGGCGCCCAGCCCAACCCCGAGGGCGTCGGCCCGGTGATGGCCAACGGGTTTTGCAACTTCCTCCAGCAGATCGAGTATCCGGGCGAGATCGTCGCGCGGCACTACGTCGCCAAGCCCGGCACCAAGAGCCTGGACACCTACTTCACGCTGTCGATGGCCGACGCGCCCGACGTCGTCTCCGCCAACGGCGGCGCGACGCTGGTGTGGCTGGACTTCCCGAACAAAAAGACCGTGGCGCTGCCGGACGACCTGCGCGCCGCCTGCAGCTGAGCGCGAGCCGCTAGGCCGCGGCCTCCTGCGCGAACGACGTCGCGACGAAGTCGACGAAGGCCCGCACGCGCGCCGTGTGCTGGTGGCGCGGCGGGTAGACGGCGTGGATGTCGGCGTCGGGCGTCGCGTACTGCGGCAGCACCTGCACCAGGCGGCCGCTGCGCAGGTGGCGGGCGATGTCCCACTCGGCGCGCATCACGATGCCGTGGCCGTCGAGTGCCCAGCTGACCGCGATCTCGCCGTCGTTGGTCGCGAGGTTGCCGCGCGTCTTGACGGTCTGCACCGACGCGCCGCGCCCGCGGCCGCTGATCAGGCGCCAGGTGCCGTAGGCCTCCTCGCCCTGGCGGATGCCGATGCAGTTGTGGCGCGCCAGGTCTTCCGGCACGCGCGGCGTGCCGTGGCGCGCGAGGTAGGCCGGCGCGGCGCACAGCAGGCGGCGGTTGGCGGCGATGCGGCGCGCGATCACGCGGGTGTCGGGCGGGGCGCCGAAGCGGATGCAGACGTCGAAGGCGTCGTCGGTCAGCGGCGGCGGGTTGACCGACAGCTGCAGCTGCACCTCGACCGCCGGATGCTTGCGCACGAAGCGCGAGATCAGCGGCGCGACGTGGCTGCGACCGAAGCCCAGCGTCGCGTTGACGCGCAGCAGCCCCTTGGGCGCCGCCTTGGCCGCGCCGAGCGAGGCGGCCATGTCGTCGATCTCGCCCAGGATCTTGCGCGCCTGCTCGAGGTAGAGCTCGCCCTCGGGCGTGAGGCTCATGCGGCGCGTCGTGCGGTTGACCAGCGCCACGCCCACGCGCGACTCCATCAGCGCCAGGTGCTTGCTGACCGCGGGCGTCGTGACGCCCAGCTCGCGCCCCGCGGCGCTGAGGCTGCCGGCGCTGGCCAGCGCCGAGAAGAAGCCCAGGTCGGCGGGGTGGATGACGGTGCTCATCGGGCCTCCATTGTTCACTTCAGGTTAATGATGGTTTCACTCTAGCGCCGCGCGCGGCGGGCGTCCAGTTCCTACATTGAGGCCATCGCGCAACCCCTGACGGAGACCCGACATGAAGACGTACTCGATCGCGACCATTCCCGGCGACGGCATCGGCAAGGAGGTCGTGCCCGCGGGCCGCCAGGTGCTGGAGGCGCTGGCCGCGTCCACGCCGGGCCTGCGCTTCGAGTTCGAGGACTTCGACTGGGGCGGCGACTACTGGCGCGCCCACGGCACGATGATGCCCGCCGACGGCCTGGACGCCCTCCGCCACAAGGACGCGATCCTGTTCGGCTCGGCCGGCGACGCCGACATCCCCGACCACGTGACGTTGTGGGGCCTGCGCCTGAAGATATGCCAGGGCTTCGACCAGTACGCCAACGTGCGGCCCACGCGCATCCTGCCGGGCATCGACGCGCCGCTCAAGCGCTGCGGCCCGCGCGACCTCGACTGGGTCATCGTGCGCGAGAACTCCGAGGGCGAGTACTCCGGCGTCGGCGGCCGCGTGCACCAGGGCCATCCGATCGAGGCCGCGACCGACGTCAGCATGATGACGCGCGCCGGCGTCGAGCGCATCATGCGCTTCGCGTTCCGCCTCGCGCAGTCGCGCCCGCGCAGGCAGCTGACCGTCATCACCAAGAGCAACGCGCAGCGCCACGCGATGGTGATGTGGGACGAGATCGCGACGCAGGTCGCGCGCGAGTTCCCCGACGTGGCGTGGGACAAGGAGCTCGTCGACGCCGCCACCGCGCGCATGGTCAACCGCCCCGCGACGCTGGACACCATCGTCGCGACCAACCTGCACGCCGACATCCTGAGCGACCTCGCCGCCGCGCTCGCGGGCAGCCTGGGCATCGCGCCCACCGGCAACATCGACCCCGAGCACCGCTACCCGTCGATGTTCGAGCCCATCCACGGCTCGGCCTTCGACATCATGGGCAAGGGCCTGGCCAACCCGATCGGCACCTTCTGGTCGGCCGTGATGATGCTGGAGCACCTGGGCGAGGCCGAGGCCGCCGCGCGGCTGATGCGCGCCATCGAGCAGGTCACCGCCGACCCGGCGCTGCACACGCGCGACCTCGGCGGCAAGGCCGGCACCGCGGACGTCACGCAGGCCGTCTGCCGCCTGCTGGCGGCCGGCGAGCAGCGCAAGGCCGCCTGACCGGAGTCACCTCACCCGGTATCGCGGGCGGCCGATGCGGCCGCACCCGCAGGCCGACGACCGCGCCGCCGCCAAGAGCGGCCGGCGTCCGGCCCCGCCACGACCATTTCCCAGGAGACAAACGATGCGACGCCTCTTCGGCAAGCTCTACGTCCAGGTGCTGGCCGGCGTCGTCGCCGGCGTCGCGCTGGGCTTCTTCTTCCCGAGCCTGGGCACCGAGCTCAAGCCGCTCGGCGACTTCTTCATCAAGCTCATCAAGATGGTCTTCACGCCGATCATCTTCGCGACCGTGGCGCTCGGCATCGCGCGCATGGAGAACATGAAGGAGCTCGGACGCGTGGGCCTGCGCGCGCTGGTGTACTTCGAGGTGCTGTCGACGCTGGCGCTGGCGATCGGCCTGGTCACCGTCAACCTCGTGCGGCCCGGCGAGGGCATGAACGTGGATCCGGCGCACCTGGACACCAAGGCCATGGCCGGCTACGTGGCCACCGCGGCCAAGCCGACGGGCGTCGTCGACTTCCTGCTCAACCTCGTGCCCTCCAGCATCGTCGACGCGCTGGCGCGCAACGACGTGCTGCAGATCCTGGTGTTCGCGACGCTGTTCGGCATCGCGCTGTCGAGGATCGGCCGGCGCGCGAAGCCCGTCGTCGACTTCCTCGACTCGTTCACGCACGGCGTGTTCTGCATCGTCGGCATGGTGATGCGCGTCGCGCCGCTGGCCGCGTTCGGCGCGATGGCGTTCACCGTGGGCAAGTACGGCCTGGGCTCCATCGTCTCGCTGGGCAAGCTGATGGGCACGATGTACCTGACCTGTGTGCTGTTCGTCGCCGTCGTGCTGGGGACGATGTCGCGCCTGGCCGGCTTCAGCCTGTGGAAGTTCCTCCGGTACATCAAGGACGAGCTCGCCACGGTGCTGGGCACCAGCTCGTCGGAGTCCGTGATCCCGCAGCTGATGCGCAAGCTGGAACGCGCGGGCGTGTCCAAGCCGGTGGTCGGGCTCGTGGTGCCCTCCGGCCTCACGTTCAACCCCGACGGCCAGTGCATCTACTACACGATGGCCGCGATCTTCGTCGCGCAGGCCACCAACACGCCGCTGACGTTCGCGGACCAGCTGCTGGTGCTGGGCGTGCTGCTGCTCGCGTCCAAGGGCTCGGCGGGCGTCACGGGCTCGGGCTTCATCACGCTGGCGGCCACGCTGGTGGCGATCGGCAAGATCCCGGTCTCGGGCATGGTGCTGCTGCTGGGCGTCGACCGCTTCATGTCGGAGGCGCGCGCCATCACCAACACGATCGGCAACGGCGTCGGCACCGTGGTGATCGGCCGCTGGTGCGGCGCGGTCGACCGCCAGCGCCTGGCGCGCGTGCTGGACGGCTGGCGCGACCCGGAGGACTCCGTGCTGCCCTACGACGAGGTCGACGACGCCGCGCCGCCGCCCGTCGCCGTGCCGCCCGTTCGTGCCGCGGCGGCGCGCATCGCGGCCTGATCCGGAGCCCGGGCCATGGCCGAATCCACCGACCCCCGCGGCCTGCTGCGCGCGATGCTGGCCGCGGCGATCGCGTCCGCGCAGCCCGCGCTGTGCATCCCGCCGCACCTGCCGAAGCCGCCGCGCGGCCGGCTGGTCGTCATCGGCGCGGGCAAGGCGTCGGCCGCGATGGCGCGCGCCGTCGAGGACCACTGGCCGGGCCCGCTGTCCGGCGTCGTGGTGACGCGATACGGGTATGCCGTACCCTGCGAGCGCATCGAGATCCTCGAGGCCGCCCACCCCGTGCCCGACGCCGCCGGCGAGGCCGCCGCGCGGCGGCTGCTGGAGGCGGTGTCCGGCCTGGGCCCGGACGACCTCGTGCTGGGCCTGTTCTCGGGCGGCGGCTCGTCGCTGCTGCCGCTGGGCCTGACTGGCGTCTCGCTGGCCGACGAGCAGGCGCTCAACCGCGCGCTGCTGGCCAGCGGCGCGACGATCTCCGAGATGAACTGCATACGGCGCCACGTATCGGCGATCAAGGGCGGGCGGCTCGCCCTGGCCTGCGCGCCGGCGCGCGTGCTCAACCTCGTGCTGTCGGACGTGCCGGGCGACGACCCCGGCGACATCGCGTCCGGCCCGACGGTGCCCGATCGCACGACCTGCCGCGACGCGCTCGCGCTGCTGGATCGGCACGGCATCGCGGTGAGCGGCCGCATGCGCGCGCTCCTCGAGACCGGCGAAGGCGAGACGCCCGAGCCCGGCGATCCGCGCCTGCCCGCGATCGAGACGCGCCTCGTCGCGACGCCCCAGGCCGCGCTGGCGGCGGCCGCGGCGGTCGCCGAGCGCGCCGGCGTCCGTCCCGTGATCCTGGGCGACGCGATCGAGGGCGAGGCGCGCGAGGTCGGCAAGGTGATGGCCGGCATCGCGCTGCAGGCCGCGCGCCACGGCCAGCCGGCGGCCGCGCCCTGCGTGCTGCTGTCCGGCGGCGAGACGACGGTGACCGTGCGCGGCGACGGCCGCGGCGGCCGCAACGTCGAGTTCCTGCTGTCGCTCGCCCTCGCGCTGCGCGGCGAGCCCGGCATCCACGCGCTGGCCGCCGACACCGACGGCGTCGACGGCCAGGAGGAGATCGCCGGCGCCGTCCTCGCGCCCGACACGCTCGCCCGCGCACGCGCCGCCGGGCGCGACGCGCGCGAGCACCTCGACCGCAACGACGCGCACGGCTTCTTCGGCGCGCTCGGCGACTCGGTCGTCACCGGCCCGACGCTGACCAACGTGAACGACTTCCGCGCGATCCTCGTCGATCCGCGTTGAAGGGCGGCTCAGGCCGCCAGCAGCTTGTGCACCAGCTCGGCCGTCGTCGACGCGCCCACCTTGCGCATCAGCCGCGCCCGGTAGACGTCGACCGTGCGCGGGCTGATCGCCAGGCGCTTGCCCACCATCTTGCTGGTCAGGCCCTCGATCAGCAGCGCCGCGATCTCGCGTTCGCGCGCCGTGAACTCCAGCTTGAGCGAACGCTTGGACGACAGGTCCTCGAAGCTCCAGATGCCCGCGGCGTGCGGGTCGGCGGTGTCGAGCGCGTGGCCCCAGACGTGGCACCAGAACAGCTCGCCGTCGACGCGCCGCATCACGCGCTCGTCGGCGTAGCGGCCGTCGGTGTCGAGGCTGGCGATGATGCGCTCGCCGGTGCGCTCGTACTCGCCCTGGGTCGGGTAGAGCACGCGGAAGGACTGGCCGATCAGCTGCTCGCGCTCGGCGCGGAACATCGCCAGCGCGGCGCGGTTGCAGTCGATCATCAGCCGATGGCGCGACAGCACCAGGCCGATGGGCGCGTACTCGAACGCGGTGCGGTAGTCGAAGCCAGCGCGCAGGTCGGCGGCGCGGGCCAGCGCCTCGGGCGTGGCCAGCGGCGGATGCGGGGCGTCGCGGCTCACGCGGTGCTCACAGCAGCGCGGACGTGCTGGTGGCGTGCGCGGCGACCTGGCCGTCGGGCAGGCGCAGCGTCACCTCGCCGAACACCAGGCTGCGGCCGGCCTTGAGGATGCGCGCCTCGACGGCGACCTCGGCGACGTCCTGGCCGACCGCGCGCAGGAAGCTGGTCTGCAGCTGCACGGTGGTCTGCGGGCGGAAACCGCCCAGCTTGTGGCTGATCGCGAGCACCAGCGCCGTGTCCGCGGCGGCCATCAGCGTCTGGCCGCACACGACGCC
>DASQCX010000830.1:0-10231 GCA_035634455.1 Burkholderiaceae bacterium | reverse complement strand
CGCCGCGTAGGACTCGACCACCTCGTCCTGCATGCCGAACCAGCGCACGCGGCCGTCCGCGCCAGGGATCGCGACCCAGGTCAGCGGACGCGGCACCGCGCGCGTGAACACGACCTCGCCGGCGGGCACGCCCTCGGCGCGCAGCGTGGCGCGCAATTGCGTGACGCGCGCGGTCCACCTGTTGGACGGGATCGCGTCCTCGGGCCGCTGTTCGCTGACGCGCACCGCGGTCGCGCCGGGGCCGCGGGCGAGGCCGTCGCCCAGGCCGGCGGCAGCGCGCAGCGCCGGCGCCCAGCGTTGGGCGGTCAGGCGCGCGATGGTGCGGTTGCGCTCGATGTAGAACGCGCTGCCGAACACCAGCAGCAGCGCGAAGGCGCCGATGGCCTGCGCGATCACCAGGCGGCGGAAGAGCGTGGTCATCTCGGCACGAAGACGTAGCCCTCGCCGCGCACGGTGTCTATCCAGTCGGCATCGGGCCGCACCTCCAGCAGCTTGCGGCGCAAGCGCGCCACCTGCACGTCAACGGTGCGATCCTGCGGTCGGTAGCTGCCTGCCTGCACGGCGTCGCTGAGGGCCTCGCGCGACAGCGCGGTGCCGGGCGCGCGCGCGAGCGCGACCAGCAGCTTGAACTCCACGCTGGTCAGCGCGAGCGCCTGTTCGCCCACGCGCACCTCGCGCCGGACGAGGTCGATGACCAGGCCCTCGAAGCGGATCAGCGGCGACTCCGCGCGCCCGGGCGCCGCGCGCCGCAGCAGCGCGCGCACGCGGGCGACGAGCTCGCGCGCCTCGAAGGGCTTGGGCAGGTAGTCGTCGGCGCCGATCTCCAGGCCCAGCACGCGATCGAGCGGATCGCCGCGCGCCGTGAGCATCACGATGCCGAGTGCCGGATGTCGCGCGCGCCAGCGCCGGCACAGGTCGTAGCCGTTGGCGTCCGGCAGCATCACGTCCAGCAGCACCAGCTCCGGATGCAGCGCCGCCAGGTCGCGCTCGCCGTCGCCGCCGGTCAGCACCGCGTGCGTGGCCCAGCCTTCGCGCTGCAGCAGCTCGACGACCAGTCCCGAGAGCTCGGCGTCGTCGTCGACGATCAGGATCAGCGGCTTCGAGTTCATGGGTCGAAGTGTAGGACGCGTGCCCGCGCTCGAACCGGATGTTTCACCGCTGTCGCATTTCGTCGCGGCACGTGGGCGGCGGTGGTGTGCGGCCGGCGTTCAATGAGAGCCATCGCATGGCGCTCCATCCAACCCACCTCAAGGAATCCATCATGAACGCTTTCCGCAGACTCGCCGTCGTCATCCTCGCCCTCGCCGCGGGCGCCGCCCAGGCCGGCACCCGCCACGCCACGATTACCGGGCCGAACGGCGCCAGCGCGACGCGCACCGTCGCGCGCGGCGACGGCCAGGTCACCGACACCACCACCGGCCCGAACGGCAAGACCCGCGTGCGCCAGGTGAACCGTTCGGCCAGCAGCACGACGGCCACGATCACGCACGCCAACGGCAGCACGACCACGCGCGACACGCAGCGCTCGGCCAGCGGCTCGACGACGACCGTGACCGGCCCGCAAGGCGGCACCGGCACCGTCGTCGTGACGCACTGAGCGCCGCGCCGCCATGGTCCGGCACGGCCTCTTCGCCGGCGCGCCCCTCGTTCCGCGCTTCGCGGGCGTCGCGGCGCTGGCGCTGTTCGCGCTCGTGATCGCGGAGGCGCTGCTGCGCCGCTACGTCTGGCGCCGGCCGACCGACCTGCGCGGCGTCGCCGCGTCGCTCGCCGACGCGTTCGTGCGGCGCGGCGCCGACCTGCTGGGCCTGGGCGCGCTCGCGCCGCTGCCGGTGCTGGCGCAGGCCCATCGTCTCGCGACGATCCGCATGGACTCCGTGGCGGCCTGGCTGGGCCTGTACCTGCTCGTCGAGTTCGTCTACTACTGGCACCACCGGCTGACGCACCGCGTGCGCTGGTTCTGGGCGACGCACTCGGTGCACCACTCGTCCAACGAGCTGACGCTCGCTGCGGCGGTGCGCCTGGGCTGGACCGGGCGGCTCGGCGGCGCGGCCGCCTTCTTCGCGAGCCTGATCTGGATCGGTTTCCCGCCGCAAGCCGTGTTCGGCCTCGTCGCGGCGGGGCTGCTGTGGCAGTTCTGGCTGCATGCCGACTGGCTGCCGCGCCTGGGGCCGCTCGAGTGGGTGCTCAACACGCCCACGCACCACCGCGTGCATCATGCGAGCAATCCCGAATACCTGGACTGCAACTACGGCAGCTCGCTGATCGTGTTCGACCGCCTGTTCGGCACCTTCGTCGCGCTGCGGCCCGACATCGAGATCCGCTACGGCCTGACCAAGCCCGTGCTGAGCCACAACCCGATCCGCATCGCGTTCAACGAATGGCTGGCCCTGGGCCGCGAATTCCGTGCGGCGCGCGGCGCGCGGGCGCGGCTGCGGGTGCTGTTCGGGCCGCCCTGAACCGGCCGGTGGCGATTGAGTGTCTGCATCGTGTCGATGAGCAAAGTCATAGTCCACGACGGGACAGGGCCGGGGGCCATTGCCTACAATTCGCGGATGCTCCAGCAACGCACGCTCAAGTCCATCACCCGCGCCGTCGGCGTGGGCCTGCACAGCGGTCAGAAGGTGGAGATGACGCTGCGTCCCGCGGCGCCCGACACCGGCATCGTGTTCCGCCGCGTCGACCTGCCGCAGCCGGTGGACATCCCGGTCAACACGACCTCGGTGTCCGACACGCGCATGGCCTCCACGATCTCGCCCGGCGGCGACCCCGGCGGCCCCAAGGTGCAGACGATCGAGCACCTGATGTCGGCCTGCGCCGGCCTCGGTGTCGACAACCTGGTCGTCGACATCACCGCCGACGAGGTGCCCATCCTCGACGGCTCGTCGGCCAGCTTCGTGTTCCTGCTGCAGAGCGCGGGCATCGCGCTGCAGGACGCGCCCAAGAAGTTCCTGAAGGTGCTCAAGCCGGTCGAGGTGCGGCGCGGCGAGGGCCCGACGCTGGCCTGGGCGCGGCTCGAGCCCTACCACGGCTACAAGCTCACGTTCGAGATCGAGTTCAACCACCCGGCGGTCGACGCCACCGGCCAGCAGGTGAGCTTCGACATGGGCGGCGGCAAGTACAAGAGCGACATCGCCCGCGCCCGCACCTTCGGCTTCACGAAGGACCTCGACCTGATGCGCTCGCGCGGCCTGACGATGGGCGGCAGCATGGACAACGCCATCGTCGTCGACGAGTCGCGCGTGCTCAACGCCGACGGGCTGCGCTACGACGACGAGTTCGTCAAGCACAAGATCCTGGACGCCATCGGCGACCTGTTCGTCGTCGGCCATCCGCTGCTGGCCAGCTACACCGCCTACAAGAGCGGCCACGCGATGAACAACATGCTGCTGCGCGCGCTGCTGGACGACCCCTCGGCCTACGAGATGGTCACGTTCGAGGACGAGCGCCGCGCGCCGGCCGGCTTCGCGGAGCTCGCGCCGGCCTGGTAGGCGGGCGCGGGCGGCGTCGGCCCAGGACCGCGCCGCCGCCCACCCAATCCCGACTGCGCGCCGGGACATAATAAAGCAGCTTATTATTTTCCGCTTCGGGATCCCGGCGCTGCGTCCGCGCGCCGCGATGTCGTCGCGCGGCGGGCGCAGGAGAGGGGCCGGCCGCGACCGGAAGGCGTCCGTCCGCGGGCGGGCGCGTCTTCACCCATCACGACCTCTTGCGCCGCGTCCGCCTGGCGGGGCGCGCGGCATGCACGAGCCCGCGCCGCACCGAATCACTCCGCCGTCCATCCGAACAGAAGAGACAAACGCATGCCGCAATTCCTGGCCGCCCGCGCCCCGCGTGCCATCCCCGGCGCCTCCACCGTCCTCGTCGCGCTGATGGCGCTGAGCGCCTGCGGCGACAAGGCGCCGCCGTCCGGCCCCCCGCCGGCGCCCGAGGTGGGCGTCGTCACCGTCGCCCCCCGGACGCTGGACGTGCCCACCGAGCTGCCGGGCCGCGTCGAGGCCGCGCGCGTCGCGCAGGTGCGCGCCCGCGTGACGGGCATCGTGCAGAAGCGCCTGTTCGCCGAGGGCAGCGACGTCAAGGCCGGCCAGGTGCTGTACCGGATCGACCCGGCGCCGTACCAGGCCGCGCTCGACAGCGCGAAGGCATCGCTCGCCAAGGCCCAGGCCAACGCGCAGCAGGCCGCCGGCCTCCTGAACCGCTACAAGCCGCTGCGCGAGGCCAACGCCATCAGCCAGCAGGACTTCGTCAACGCCAGCTCGGCCGCGGCGCAGGCCGACGCCGACGTCGCCGCCGCCAAGGCCGCGGTGCAGACGGCGCAGCTCAACCTCGACTACGCCAGCGTCACCGCGCCGATCAGCGGGCGCATCGGCCAGGCGCTGGTCACCGAGGGCGCGCTGGTGAGCGCGAGCGAGGCCACGCAGCTGGCGCTGATCCAGCAGGTCGACGCGGTCTACGTCAACTTCACGCAGCCGGTCAGCGACATCACGCGGCTGCGCAAGGCCTTCGCCAGCGGCAAGTCCAGGTCGCTGGGCGTGACGATCCCCGTGCGCATCGTGCTGGACGACGGCAGCGAGCTGGCGCAGGCCGGCCAGCTGCTGTTCTCCGACCTCACCGTCGACCCGACCTCCGGCCAGGTCAACGTGCGGGCCCGCGTGCCCAACGCCGACGGCGCGCTGATGCCCGGCATGTACGTGCGTGGCCGCATCGCGCAGCAGCAGGTCGGCTCCGCGGTGCTGCTGCCTCAGCAGGCCGTGCAGCGCACGACGCAGAACGACACGGTGATGGTGGTGGGCGCCGAGGGCAGGCCGTCCGCGCGCGTCGTCCGGCTGGGCGGCAACGAAGGCGGCAACTGGATCGTGCTGGACGGCCTGAAGCCGGGCGAGCAGGTGATCGTCGACGGCTTCCAGAAGATCCGCCCGGGCGCCGCCGTCAAGCCGGTGCCCTGGAGCGCGAGCGCGCCGGCCGCCCCCGCCGCCTCCGCCGCCAGCCGCTGATCGGGCGCACGCCATGGCCAAGTTCTTCATCGAACGTCCGATCTTCGCGATCGTCCTCGCGCTGTTCGTGCTCGTGTTCGGCTCGGTCGCGATCACGCAGCTGCCGGTCGCGCAGTACCCGCCGGTGGCCCCGCCCACCATCGTCCTGAACGCGACCTACCCGGGTGCATCGGCCAAGACGATGGACGAGGCCGTCATCAGCGTCATCGAGCAGGAGCTCAACGGCTCGCCGGGCATGATCTACATGGAGTCGGTCAGCCAGTCCAACGGCACCGGCAGCATCACGGTCAGCTACGAGCCGGGCACCAGCCCCGACCTGGCGCAGGTGGACGTGCAGAACCGGCTGTCGCGCGCGGCGCCGCGGCTGCCGTCGGCGGTCACGCAGCAGGGCGTGCGCGTGGACAAGGCGCGCTCGAACTTCCTGCTGTTCACGATCCTGTCCTCCGACAACCCGGCCTACGACCCGGTCGCGCTCGGCGACTACGCGTCGCGCAACGTGCTGCCCGAGATCCAGCGCATCCCCGGCGTCGGCCAGGCGCAGCTGTTCGGCACCGAGCGCGCGATGCGCATCTGGGTCGATCCGGCCAAGCTGGTCGGCTACAAGCTGTCCATGAGCGACGTCACCGCCGCGATCTCGGCGCAGAACGCGCAGGTGTCGGCGGGCGCGGTCGGCGACATCCCGAACCTGCAGTCGCAGGGCATCACGGCCACGGTGGTCGTGCAGGGCCAGCTCACGAGCATCGAACAGTTCGGCGCGATCGTGCTGCGCGCGAACGCGGACGGCTCGTCCGTGCGCCTGCGCGACGTCGCCCGCCTCGAGCTCGGCGCGCAGACCTACGCGACGTCGGCGCGCCTGGACGGCCAGCCGTCCACCGGCATCGGCGTGCAGCTCTCGCCCACGGGCAACGCGCTGGCCACGGCCGAGGCGATCAAGACGCGCATGGGCCAGCTGTCGAAGTACTTCCCCGAGGGCGTGAAATACAGCATCCCGTACGACAGCTCGCGCTTCATCAAGATCTCGATCAGCCAGGTGGTGGAGACGCTGCTGGAGGCCGTCGCGCTGGTGTTCGTCGTGATGTTCGTGTTCCTGCAGGACTGGCGCTACACGCTGATCCCGACCATCGTCGTGCCGGTCGCGCTGCTGGGCACCTTCGCGGTGCTGCTGGCGCTCGGCTACTCGATCAACGTGCTGACGATGTTCGGCATGGTGCTGGTGATCGGCATCGTGGTCGACGACGCCATCGTGGTGGTCGAGAACGTCGAGCGCATCATGAGCAGCGAGGGCCTGCCGCCGCTGGAGGCCACGCGCAAGGCGATGGGCCAGATCCAGGGCGCCATCATCGGCGTGACGGTGGTGCTGATCTCGGTGTTCGTGCCGCTCGCGTTCTTCGGCGGCGCGGTGGGCAACATCTACCGCCAGTTCTCCACCGTGATGGTGGCGTCCATCGCGTTCTCGGCCTTCATGGCGCTGTCGCTGACGCCCGCGCTGTGCGGCATGCTGCTCAAGCCCGTCGAGGCGGGGCACCACCACGCCAAGGGCGGCTTCTTCGGGCTGTTCAACCGCAACTTCGAGAAGGTGGCGCACGGCTACGAGGGCATGGTCGGCAAGGCGCTGGGCCGCACCGGCCGGCGCGTCATGATCATGCTGTTCGCGCTGATCGTCGGCGGCGTCGTGCTGTTCTTCGCCAAGCTGCCGGCGTCCTTCCTGCCGGGCGAGGACCAGGGCTACCTCATCGTCAACGTGCAGCTGCCGCCGGGCGCGACGCGCAACCGCACGCTCGAGGTGATGAAGCAGGTCGAAGGCTACATGCTCGCGCAGCCGGAAGTGCAGGACATGGTCAGCGTGCTGGGCTTCAGCTTCGCGGGCTCCGGGCAGAACGCGGCGCTGGCGTTCGTGCCGCTCAAGCCGTGGGACCAGCGCCATGGCGCCGAGCACTCCGCGCAGGCGCTGGCCGGGCGTGCGTTCGTCGCGCTGTCCAAGGTGCGCGACGCCTTCATCTTCCCGCTGAGCCCGCCGCCGATCCCCGAGCTGGGCACCGCGTCGGGCTTCAGCTTCCGCCTGCAGGACCGCGGCGGCCTGGGCCACGACGCGCTGCTGGCCGCGCGCAACCTGCTGCTGGGCATGGCCGGCAAGGACCCGCTGCTGGCGGGCATCCGCCCGGACGGCCTGGAGGACGCGTCGCAGCTCGAGGTCAGCATCGATCGCGAGAAGGCCGCGAGCCAGGGCGTGGACTTCGGCGCCGTCAACGCGGCGATCTCCACCGGCTTCGGCTCCAGCTACGTCAACGACTTCCCCAACGCCGGCCGCCTGCAGCGCGTGGTGGTGCAGGCCGACCAGAAGGCGCGCATGCAGCCCGACGACCTGCTGCGCCTGAACGCGATCAACACGAGCGGGCAGCCGGTGCCGCTGTCGTCGTTCGCGAGCGTGCGCTGGGTCACCGGCCCGGTGCAGAGCATCCGTTACAACGGCTATCCGGCGATGCGCATCGCCGGCGACGCCGCGCCCGGCCACAGCACGGGCGAGGCGATGGCCGAGATGGAGAGGCTGGCCGCGCAACTGCCCGCAGGCATCGGCTACGAGTGGACGGGCCAGTCGCGCGAGGAGAAGCTCTCGGGCTCGACGGCGCCCATCCTGCTGGGCTTCTCGCTGCTGGCCGTGTTCCTGTGCCTGGCCGCGCTGTACGAGAGCTGGTCGATCCCGATGTCCGTGCTGCTGGTGGTGCCCATCGGGGTGCTCGGCGCGCTGCTGGGCGCATGGTCGCGCGGCTTCGCCAACGACGTGTACTTGAAGGTCGGCCTGATCACCATCATCGGCCTGTCGGCGAAGAACGCGGTGCTGATCATCGAGTTCGCCAAGGACCTGCAGGCGCAGGGCAAGAGCGTCGTCGAGGCCGGCCTGGAGGCGATCCGGCTGCGCTTCCGTCCCATCATCATGACCTCGCTGGCCTTCATGCTGGGCGTGCTGCCGCTGGCCATCTCGCGCGGCGCCGGCTCGGCCAGCCAGCGCGCGATCGGCACCGGCGTGATGGGCGGCATGGCCACGGCCACGCTGATCGGCGTCGTGTTCGTGCCGCTGTTCTTCGTGCTGGTGCGCTCGTTCTTCAAGGGCAGCAAGCGGCAGCACGACTTCGATCTCGCGCACTCGTCGCGCTCGTTCAGGGAGTGAGCGCGATGGCCGACAACCTCATCCGGAATCCCCTCGTGACAAGCCTTCCCCTGCGCGCCACCGCGGCCGCCGCGCTGGCCTGCTGCCTGGCCGCCTGCAACACCATGGCGCCGCGCTACGAGCGCCCGGCGTCGCCCGTGGCCGCCGCGTTCCCGGTCGCCGCCGCGTCGGGCGCCACCACCGGCGTCGCGCCCGCGGCGCAGCCGTGGCAGTCCTTCTTCCAGGACGCGCGCCTGGCCCAGCTGATCGCCGCCGCCCTCGCCAACAACCGCGACCTGCGCGTGGCGGTGCTCGACATCGAGGTCGCGCGCGCCCAGGTGGGCCTGTCGCGGTCGAGCGAATTCCCGACGATCGACCTGCAGGGCACGCACACCCGCGAGACCGGCATCCAGACGGTCGACACCGTGGGCCTGGCCGTGGCCGGCTACGAGCTCGACCTGTGGGGCCGCGTGCGCTCGCTGACCGACGCCGCGCTGGCGCAGCTGGCGGCCACCGAGGAGGCGCGCAAGGCGGCGCAGATCTCGCTGGTCGCGTCGGTGGCCAACGCCTACTACGCGCTGGCCGGCGACCAGGCGCTGCTGGACGTCGCGCAGCAGACGCTCAAGACGCGCGCCGACACGCTCGCGCTGATCCAGCTGCGCCTGGACAACGGCGTCGCCTCCAGCATCGACCTGCAGACCAACAAGTCGCTGGTGGAGACGGCGCGCATCGCCTTCGTGGCCGCCCAGCGCCAGCGCGCGCTGGACCAGAACGCGCTCGAGCTGCTGGTCGGCGGCCCGCTGCCGGCGAACCTGCCCGCGGCCCCGGCCTGGGACGACATGGCCCTGCCCGACGTGCCCGCCGGCCTGCCGTCCGACGTGCTGCTGAACCGCCCCGACGTGCGCCAGGCCGAGCAGCAGCTGATCGCCGCCAACGCCGACATCGGCGCGGCGCGCGCAGCCTTCTTCCCGGCGATCACGCTGACCGGCAGCTACGGCACGGCCAGCGGTTCGCTGAGCCACCTGTTCGAGCACCAGGCGTGGAGCTTCATCCCGCAGGTGACGCTGCCCGTCTTCGACGCCGGCCGCACGCGCAACAACCTGCGCGTGAGCGAGGCGCAGCGCGACATCGCGACCGCGCAGTACGAGAAGGCGGTGCAGAGCGCGTTCCGCGACGTCGCCGACGCCCTGGCCGGCCGCGCGACGCTGGTCGACCAGCTCGCCGCGCAGCAGGCGCAGGCCGACGCCGAGGCCGCGCGCTTCAAGCTGTCCAGCCTGCTGTTCACCAACGGCGTGGCCAGCTCGCTGGACCAGCTCGACGCGCAGCGCTCGCTGTTCGCGTCGCAGCAGGCGCTGGTGCAGGCCAGGCTGGCGCTGCTGCAGAACCGCATCGCCGTCTACCGCGCGCTGGGCGGCGGCTGGGTCGAACCGGGCCGGCCGGCGTCCTGAAGCCGGACCGCGTCGGTCGAGCCGTCGCGGGCGTTCAGCCGATCGCCACCACCGCGATGCCCAGCACGATGATCGCGGCGATCAGCACGATGCCGTAGAGCGCGGCGACAAGCAGCGCCCGCAGAACGGTCGGCCACCAGCGGCCGCCGTAGGTTTCGCGCATGGCCCACACGCCGTAGATCATCACGGCGAGCTGAGCCAGATCGGAGACGGCCCCCGGCAGGGCCATCAGCACCAGCCCGGCAAGGAACCAGAAAGCGTGCAGGTGCAGGCTGAACACGAAGTGCTCGCCATAGGTCATGCGGCGGCTGCGGTAGGCCAGCATCATGATGCCCGCGAAGGCTGGCAGCAGGATGAAGATCGCGTACGGCGCCCAGTGCAGCAGATGGTCGCGCGTGTGTTCCATCTCCTCCTGCGGATGTTCCTGCAGCCGCTTGAGCGATTCGTTGAACACTGCCTCCACACGGCCGCAGGCGCGCTGGCCCGCGCCGCCGCAGACGCCGAGCTGCATCTGCTCGAACTTCGGCCGGGCTCCGCCCGAGGCTGCTGCGGACGACGGCTTCGCGGCGCTCGATGCGATCTGCGCCTCGTACTCGGCGACGGGCACCTTGCGGCCGTCGACCTTCACGTCCATCTCGGCATGCACG
>DASQCX010000829.1:0-7022 GCA_035634455.1 Burkholderiaceae bacterium | reverse complement strand
CTCGTCGATACCCAGGGCCGCATCGTCGTCGCCGACACCCGCAACGACGCGCTGCGCGCGATCGACGCGGCGGGCAACGTCACGACGATCGCGCGCGCCGCCGCCGACGCGCCGGCCAAGTGGCTGCTGCACCGTCCCGCGTCGCTCGCGCAGGCGCGGGACGGCACGATCTTCGTGGGGACGCTGACCGGGACCGTCACGCGCGTCGAGGCCGACGGCGGCGCGCAGCCGGTCTACGGCCTGGCGGAGCACGGCTTCTCGCGGCCGACGGGCCTGGCGGTCGACCACGCGTCGCGCCTCCTGGTGGCCGACGCGGCGTCGTCGCGGCTGCACGTGCTGGCGCCGCTGGCGGCGGCCTCGGCGCCGCAGGTCACGGGCGCGATCGGCCCGGCGCCGGATCGACCGCTGCCCGACGCCGGCGGCCGCTGGCCGCTGCGTCCGCAACTGGCCTGGCACGAGGTGGTGGGCACGATCGGCGAGGACCGCGGCGACGGCAAGGGCGAGTCGCGCGACCACTTCCACGACGGCCTGGACGTGCGCGGCGACGTCGGCCAGGAGGTGCTGGCGATCGCGGCGGGCAAGGTGTCCAGCCCCGTCGCGACCTATGCCTTCGGGCAGATCAACGAAGGCCTGTCCGTCGGCCCGCTCGCGTACGTGCACATGCGCGTGGGCCGCGGCGCGCACGGCGCGGCGCTGGATCCCGCGCGCTTCGTGCCGGTGCGCGACGCGGCCGGCAAGCTGGTGGGCATGCGGGTGCGCCGCGGCACGCGCTTCGCCGTCGGCGACGTGCTGGGCAGCATCAACCCGATGGCGCACGTGCACCTGTGGATGGGCGTGCCGGGCCACGGCCTGAACCCGCTGCGCCTGGGCCTGCGCGACTTCGTCGACACGGTGGCGCCCAGCATCGGGTCCGTCGAGGTGCGCGACGCGGGCGACGCGCGCCTGGTCAAGCGCGAAGCGGGGCGCCTGCTGCTGCCGCGCGGCGAGCTGTCGCTGGTGGTCGACGCCTGGGACCAGGTCGACGGCAACCTGCCGCGCCGCCGGCTCGGGCTCTACAGCCTGGGCTACCAGTGGCTGCGCGCGGACGGCGCGCCCGTGGCCGGCTTCGAGCGGCCGCTCACCGCGATCGAGTTCGCGCGCCTGCCGGGCGACGAGCTGGTCAAGGACTTCTACGCCGACCGCAGCGGCATCACCGTGCAGGGCAGCAGCGAGACGCACTTCCGCTACCGCGTCGGCCGCGCCGCGGGGCAGGCGAGCGCCGAGCCGCCGTTCTCGACCGCGGCGCTGGCGCCCGGCGACTACCTGCTGCGCATCGTCGCGAAAGACTTCTCGGGCAACGAGGCGCAGCGCGGCCGCGACCTCGCCGTTCGCGTTTTCTAGGGCGCAAACGCGGCGCGAACGCCAAATCGTGCCGGTTGTCTAGGGGATTGACCCCGGCCGGCGAGAAACGTGCCGCCGCTAAAATTTCGGGCATTTCCCGCGGCCGTGACGGCCCGCGGCCCATCCCCGTCGAAAATCGCTTCCCCATGTCTTCCTTCAAAGCCCGGCTGGACAAGATCCCCGAGGGCTCGGCCGCCCTGTTCTTCATCCAGATGTTCTCGACGCTGGGCTATGCCGTGCTCCAGACCTCGCTGGTGCTGTACGCCACCAAGCACCTGCACTTCAGCGACAGCCTCGCGCTGTCGCTGATGAGCCTGTTCGGCGCGTTCAACTACGGCCTGCACCTGTTCGGCGGCTACCTGGGGGGGCGCTTCCTCAGCAACCGCAACCTGTTCGTGGGCGGCATGGCGCTGCAGGTGCTGGGCTGCGGCCTGATCGCCACCGGCAGCGGCGCGATGCTCTACTGGGGCCTGTCGCTGTTCCTGACCGGCAGCGGCCTGAACGTCACCTGCATCAACATGATGCTGACGCAGCGCTTCACGCCCGACGACCCGCGCCGCGAAGGCGCGTTCCTGTGGAACTACGCCGGCATGAACGTCGGGTTCTTCGTCGGCATCCTCGTGGCCGGCCTCTATAACGAGTCGGGCCGCTGGGGCCCGCTGTTCACGTTCGCCACGCTGGGCAACCTGGTCGCCATCGTTCTCGCCGCCTGCTACTGGCGCGTGCTGAAGGATCGCGAGACGCCGCTGCTGCACGCGACGCCGGACGAGTTCCGCAAGCGCGGTCTCGCGGGGCTGGCCATCCTGGTCGGACTCGTGCCCGTCGTCTGGATGCTGCTGCAGCACCCGGACTCGACCACCATCCTCGTCGAAGTCGTCTGTGCGCTCGTCTTCCTGATGCTGGGCTGGGTGACGCTCAATCATCCCGTGCGGCGGGAACGCCGCAACATGTGGGCCTACCTGGTGCTGGCCGTCGGCTCGCTGGTCTTCTGGTCGCTCTACCAGATCCAGCCGAGTGGCCTGACGCTGTTCTTCGACCGCAACGTCGACCCGATGGTGCTGGGCATCCAGATCCAGCCGCAATGGGTGCAGAACATCAACACCGTCGTCATCGTGCTGTGCGGTCCGATGCTGGCGTCGCTGTTCGCCGCGCTGCGCGAGCGCGGCTGGCGCATCGACGTGCCCAAGCAGTTCGCGACGGCCGTCGTGCTGATGGGCCTGGGCTACCTGGCTCTGCCCGTGGGCATCGCGCTGGCGGACCCGGCCACGGGACGCTCCGCCTTCCTGTGGATCTTCCTCAGCTATGTGCTGCAAAGCCTGGGCGAGCTGCTGATCTCGCCCGTGGGCTACGCCATGATCGGCAAGCTCGCGCCGCACAAGTACCAGGGCGTCATGATGGGCGCGTGGATGCTCCTGACCGGCCTGGCCTCGGTCTTTGCCGGACAACTCTCCAAGTGGATCCCGTCCGCGCAGGATGCCGCCCCGCAGGTCACCAACCCGTTCTACGCGATGCTGTTCGGCCGCCTCGGCTGGGGCACCGTGGCCGTCGGCGTCGTGCTGGCGCTGCTGATCCCGTTCCTGACGCGGCTGATCTCGAGCAAGGACACGCCGGACGTCGACGAACTGGCGCCAGCCGTGCTGCCGCACTGAACGGCCGATCGGGCGCCGGCGCGCCATTCGGCGACGCGGACGCCCGCGCGGCGGCAATCCTGTCAGAAATCTGTCGGTTGTCGCCGCCAGACATCATTTCTTAACAGCGCTGTCATGGTTGGCCGCAACACTGCCGTCCCATTCCGGGGCGCCGTGCGTGCAGTCGCCGTCAACCCAGGTCCACCTCGCCTCGAACGCGGGCCCGCTTGCGGCGCTCGCGCGAGACGCGTTCGTCCTGGTGGGCGCAGGGTCGATTCGTCGCGCGATTCGATGTCCCGGATCTCCATCCACGATCCCGGAAGCCCCATCGATGCGACTCCTTTCCCTGAACCCGTTGGCTCTTGCCGTCGTTGCGATCTGCACCGCCGCGCATGCGCAGGACACCACCAGCACGGCCACGGCTGCACCCCAAACCGGTGACACGCAACAAGGCGGCGACGCGCAGCCAGGCAATTCCGCGCAGCGCGCCAACACGTCCAGCACCTCCAACACCACCACCGCCAATTCGACGCAGCGCGCGCTCGAGCAGGCGACCCAGCGGGTCACCGTGTCCGGGCAGCGCATCATCGGCGGCGGCCTGATGTCGGTCCAGTCCGCGCCCAAGGCCGTGTCCACGGTCACGCGCAAGGCGATCGAGAAGAAGGCGCCGGGCGCGAACTACGCGCAGATCATCGACACCATTCCGGGCGTGGTCGCGATCGCCGACGACCCGACCGGCCTGTTCGACGGCAACTACCAGATCCGCGGCTTCACCAACGACGAGATCGGCGTCACGGTCAATGGCGCGCCGGTCAACGACAGCGGCAGCTACACGGTGTACCCGACCGAGTACGGCGACACCGAGAACATGAACGACATCACCGTGCTGCAGGGCTATCCGGACGTCGACCAGGCGGTCGCCGGCGCCGCGGGCGGCACCATCGCGTGGTCGACCATCGACCCGTCGCATAAGTTCAGCGTCGACACCGGCCTGTCCGCGGGCAGCCACGAGTACAAGCGCGAGTTCCTGCGCGTTCAGACCGGCGACACCGGCGCGCTGCGTTCGTGGCTCTCGTACTCCAACAACACGACGAACCTGTGGCGCGGCAAGGGCGACGCCAAGGTCGACAAGATCGACGGCAAGTCGGTGTGGAGCATCGATGCCCAGAACACGATCTCGGCCTCGCTGCAGTGGAACCGCGAGATCCGCCGCGGCGGCTACCTGAAGCTGACCAAGGCGCAGGCGGCCGCGAATTACCACATGAACTACGACACCACGCTGGCGTCGGCGACGGACACCAACTACTGGAAGCTGCACGAGAACCCGTTCCGCGACTACATGCTCAGCCTGGACGGCGAGTTCACGCTGAGCAAGTCGCTGCACCTGTCGGTGGTGCCCTACTACCAGTACGGCTCGGGCGGCGGCGGCAGCGGCTACACCTTCACCGAGAGCACCTCGGCCGCCAACGTCGGCCGCTTCGGCTACGTCGGCTACGACCTGGACGGCGACGGCAAGGTCACCAACAACAAGAAGGTGCTGACGTATTCGTACTCGGGCTCCGACACCTGGCGCCCGGGCGTGATCGCCAAGCTGATCCAGGACTTCGGCGACAGCGACACGCTGACCTACGGCCTCTGGCTCGACGCCCCGCGCGAGAAGCAGTGGCAGGACTACGCCCACGTGGACGCGACCGGCACGCCGGCCACCATCTGGGGCAACGACAGCCTGGTCACCTACACCGCCAACGGCGCGCCGCAGTACAACTACCTCGACTCCACCAGCACCACGCTGACGCGCTGGTTCGTCAGCAACGACTGGACGCCGGACGACAAGTGGACGGTCACGGTGGCCGGCGCCTACACCAACATCGAGCGCAACGGCTACGGCTTCCAGCACTTCGGCGCCTACGGCGGCCCGGCCTACACGCAGCAGTTCGGCGGCACCTCCAGCAGCACCTGGCACAAGTTCACCCCGTCGGCGGGCCTGAAGTTCCAGCTCGACGCCGCCAACCAGTTCTACCTGGGCTACGGCCAGAGCTTCCGCGCGCCGGTCAACGGCGTCATCACCCAGAGCAACGCGGTGATCGAGTTCTACAAGCAGAACCCGGGCGAGCTGGCCTTCAGCGGCATCACCCCCGCGCAGCTCGCCGCGATCGGCAACAACCGGCCGGAAAGCGCCAGCACGCTGGATCTGGGCTGGCGCTACTACGCCGGCGACGTGTCGGTCAGCGCCGACCTGTACGCCTCCGACCTGAAGAACAAGCAGGTCTCGGGCTACGACGACGCCAGCGCGCAGACCGTGTACCTGTCGGTGCCCAAGCTGCGGCAGCGCGGCTTCAACGCCGAGGCCAGCTACAAGGTCTACGACGACCTGAGCCTGTACGCCTCGTACGCGCTGACCAAGTCGACGATAGTCCAGGACACCGAGACGATCGGCGACGGCACGTACGCGACCCGCGGCAAGTCCTTCGTCAACGTGCCGAAGAACACCTTCCACCTCGGCGGCAGCTTCAACCACGGCCCGTTCTGGGCGAGCGTGAACGCCGCCTACCGCAGCAGCTTCTGGGCCGACTGGGTCAACACCGAGAAGGCGTCGGGCTACACCACGGTCAACCTCGACACCGGCTGGAACTTCGAGGACTTCGCCTCGTGGTTCAAGAGCCCGAAGCTGAAGATCAACGTGACCAACCTGACCGACCGCAAGGCGCTCACCTTCGCCAGCTCGACCAACTTCCAGGCGAACAAGGGCGTGGCCGATCCGACGACCGGCAAGGATCCGGGCTACATCAGCGCGGCGACCTACAACCTGCTCGCGCCGCGTTCGTTCATGGTCAGCCTGAGCGCCTCGTTCTTCTGATCCTCGCGACGGCGTGACATCGAAACGGCCCGGGATCTCCGGGCCGTTTTCTTGCCGCGTGCGGAACTCGCGCCTGCAGGAGCATCAGGCGCCGGGCGCCGGCAGCGGCGTGCCGCAGGCGCTGCAGAACTTCGCCTCGGGGCCGGCCTTGGTGCCGCAGGCGGTGCAGAAGCGGCCCGCGGGCGCGGGCGCCGGCGTGCTCGCGCCCGTGACGCGCGGCGCGTCGCCTGCGTGCGCGAGGGCGTCCGGGCGCGCGGGCGGCTCGCCGCCCAGCATCGACTCGGTGGCGCGCAGCGCCGCGATGCGCTGGCCGTCCTCGGCCGCGCGCGGCGCGACGAACACGCTCTGGCGGGACGCGAAGGCCTCGAGGTCGTCGGCCAGGCGCGCGGCCTGTTGCGAGGTCGCGTACATCGCCGTGACCTGGCGCGGGCCGTCCTTGCCGAACACCACGGACTCGACGCGGGCGCGCCAGATGCGCAGCGTCATCGATTCGACGCGCACGACGTCGTTCTCGGTCTGCAGGCGGCTGCTGAACTGGTTGCCGGTGCCGATGCGCGACGACTGCCAGGTGCCCTGCAGCTCGACCCACACCAGCTCGGACTCGAAGTTGAAACGGCCCCAGATCGCCCCCGCCGACTGGAAGCAGAACGCGGCGACGCCCAGGCACACCGCGGCATAGCCCACGGTGGCGGTGTCGCCCCAGCCCTCGTGCAGGACGCGCGACGGATCGAAGCCGTGCACGTAGACCAGCGCGCACACGACGCCGAACACGGTCAGCAGCGTGCCGTACAGGTCGAGCATCACCAGCCAGCTGTGGCGCGGCGCCTGCAGCGCGCTGCCCAGCGTGACGGCGGCGGTGCCCGACATCGGCATCGGCTGCGTCTCCTCCAGCAGCTCGCCGGCGAAGCCGCCGGAACCGGCGGCGCCGTGCGTCACGGGCTCGACGCGCGTGTAGCGGCGGTTCGGGATCTTCTCGACCCACTCGTTCTGCAGCGTGCGATCCAGCTCGGTGATCAGCGCGGCGGGCGGCCCGTTCATCGACAGCGTGCGCTGCTCGCAGCTGCGCTCGGTCTGTGGGGAGGCGTCGAGCTGCGCGTGCAGCGCGCACAGGATCAGCACCACGGCCACCAGCGCGCACACCAGCAGGAACAGGGCCT
>DASQCX010000828.1:0-9940 GCA_035634455.1 Burkholderiaceae bacterium | reverse complement strand
TCGCCGACTTCTTCGGCGCGTTCTTCGAGACCGACGAGCTGCAGATCCGCTTCCGCCCCTCGTTCTTCCCGTTCACCGAGCCCTCGGCCGAAGTCGACATCGCCTTCGCCTCCGGCCCGAACAAGGGCCGCTGGCTCGAGGTGGCCGGCTCCGGCCAGGTGCACCCGAACGTCGTGCGCAACTTCGGCCTCGATCCGGAGCGCTACATCGGCTTCGCGTTCGGCATGGGCCCGGACCGCCTGACCATGCTGCGCTACGGCGTCAACGACCTGCGCCAGTTCTTCGACGGCGACCTGCGCTTCCTGTCGCAGTTCCGCTGAGCCGCCACGCGCTTCAGTCGTCACGTCCACTGCAATACCTGAATCCGAGTTCCCACCATGCAATTCCCGGAATCCTGGCTGCGCGAGTTCTGCAACCCGCCCATCTCCACCGAGCAACTGGCCGACCTGCTGACCATGGCCGGCCTCGAGGTCGAGGAGATGCATCCGGTGGCGCCGCCGTTCTCGGGCATCGTCGTCGCCGAGATCCTCGAGGCGGTGCAGCACCCGAACGCCGACAAGCTGCGCGTGTGCAAGGTCGACGCCGGCGCGGCGTCGCCGAACGGCCCGCTGCAGATCGTCTGCGGCGCGCCCAACGCGCGCGCCGGCATCCGCGTGCCGCTGGCCATGGTCGGCGCCGAACTGCCGCCGGGCGAGGACGGCAAGCCGTTCAAGATCGGCGTGGGCAAGCTGCGCGGCGTCGAGAGCTTCGGCATGCTGTGCTCGGCGCGCGAACTCAAGCTGTCGGAAGACCACGGCGGCCTGCTGGAGCTGCCGGCAGATACCCAGCTGGGCATCAACATCCGTGACGCGCTGAAGCTGGACGACACGCTGTTCACGCTCAAGCTCACGCCCAACCTGGCGCACAACCTGTCGGTGCTGGGCATCGCGCGCGAGGTGTCGGCGCTGACCGGCACGCCGCTGAACGCGCCCGCCTTCACGCCGGTCAAGCCGGTGCACGACGACCGGGTGCCGGTGCGGATCGAGGCGACCGACCTGTGCGGCCGCTGGGACGGCCGCGTCATCCACGGCGTGAACCAGAAGGCGGCCACGCCGGCGTGGATGGTCGAGCGCCTGGCGCGCTGCGGCCAGCGCTCCGTGTCGGCGCTGGTCGACATCTCGAACTACGTGATGTTCGAGCTCGGCCGTCCGTCGCACATCTTCGACCGCGACAAGATCCACGACGAGCTCGTCATCCGCTGGGCCAGGCCGGGCGAGACGCTCAAGCTGCTGAACGGCAACACGGTGACGCTGGACGAGACCGTCGGCGTCGTGGCCGACAGCGCCGGCCCCGAGTCGCTGGCCGGCATCATGGGCGGCGACGCCTCGGCGGTGTCGGACGACACGAAGAGCGTCTACGTCGAGGCCGCGTTCTGGTGGCCGACCGCCGTGGCGGGCCGCTCGCGTCGCTTCAACTTCTCCACCGACGCCGGCCATCGCTTCGAGCGCGGCGTCGACGCCGAGACGATCCCGCAGCACATGGAGCGGATCACGCAGCTGATCCTCGACATCTGCGGCGGCCAGGCCGGCCCGCTCGACGACGTCGTCGCGCGCCTGCCCGCGCGCGCGCCCGTGACGCTGCGCGTCGCGCGCGCGGCCAAGGTGATCGGCATGCCCGTCACGCAGGCGGAATGCGCCGGCGTGATGAAGCGCCTCGGCCTGGCCTATGCGGAAGGCGAGGGCACGATCACCGTGACGCCGCCGTCGTGGCGCTTCGACCTGCAGATCGAGGAAGACCTGATCGAGGAAGTGATCCGCGTGCTGGGCTTCGGCCGCCTGCCCGACACGCCGCCGGTCGCGCCCGTGACGGCCCGCGTGCGCCGCGAGGAGAGCCGCTCGACGCACGCGGTGCGCCGCGCCGTCGCCGCGCTCGACTACCAGGAGACGATCAACTTCTCGTTCGTCGAGGCGCGCTGGGAGCACGAGCTGGCCGGCAACGCCGACCCGATCAAGGTGCTCAACCCGATCGCCGCGCCGCTGGCGGTGATGCGCTCCAGCCTCGTCGGCAGCCTGGTGCAGATCCTGCGCAACAACCTGGCGCGCAAGGCGCCGCGCGTGCGCATCTTCGAGATCGGCCGCGTGTTCGCGCGCGACGCGTCGGTGCAGTCGTCGCTGACCAGCGTGGCCGGCGTCGCGCAGCCGCTGCGCGTGGCCGGCCTGGCCTGGGGTCCGGTAGCCCAGCTGCAGTGGGGCGAGGCGGAGCGCCATGCCGACTTCTTCGACGTCAAGGGCGACGTCGAGCAGCTGCTCGCGCCGCGCGCGGTCACGTTCGTGGCGGCCGAGCATCCGGCGATGCATCCGGGCCGCTGCGCCGCTGTGATCGTCGACGGCAAGTCCATCGGCCACGTCGGCGAGTTCCACCCGCGCTGGCGCCAGGCCTACGAGCTGCCGAGCGCGCCGGTCGTGTTCGAGCTCGACCTCGCCGCCGTGCAGGCGCGCGACGTGCCGCAGGCCCAGGCCTTGCCGCGCCAGCAGGCCGCCCGCCGCGACCTCGCGCTGGTGGTGCAGGAGCACGTCCGGCACGACTTGCTGATGGCCGCGCTGCGCGACGACGCCACCGGCCTGGTGCGCTCGGCCACGCTGTTCGACGTCTACCGCCCCCGGGCCGATGCGGCCGACTTCGCGCCGGGCGAGCGCAGCTTGGCCGTGCGCCTGGAGCTGCTGTCCGACGAAGCGACGCTGACCGACGAGGTCATCGACGCCGCCGTCGCCGCCGCCATCGCCCGCGCGACCGCCGCCGTCGGCGCCCGCCTGCGCGCCTGATGCATCTGCGATGATGCCGACCATGGACGATCCGACCCTCGAGAAGCGACTGCCCGGCGACATGACCGACACCACGCCCCCCGACGCCGTGATCCTGCCTTCGCTGGAGACGCCCACGCTGACGAAGGCCGAGCTGGCCGAGCTGCTGTTCGACCGCATCGGCCTGAACAAGCGCGAGTCCAAGGACATCGTCGAGGCCTTCTTCGAGCTGCTGCACGAGGCGCTGGTCAAGGGCACCGAGGTGAAGCTGTCGGGCTTCGGCAACTTCTCGATCCGCGAGAAGGGCTCGCGCCCGGGCCGCAACCCGCGCACCGGCGAGGCCGTGCCCATCAAGGCGCGCAACGTGGTCACCTTCCATTCCAGCCACAAGCTCAAGGCGATCGTCCAGGGCGACATTCCGCCGCCCGAGGAGTTCGAGTAAAGTCTGAGCCCCGCTCCCGAAACCGTTGATCCGCAACGCGACGGCGCCGGCGGCGGGCACCAGGGGGAAGCGGACATGACGAAATCCGGGAAGGTCAGCCGATGAGCGTGGACACCAACAAGCCGCTGCCCGCCATCCCTGCCAAGCGCTACTTCACGATCGGCGAGGTCAGCGAGCTGTGCGGCGTCAAGGCCTACGTGCTGCGCTACTGGGAGCAGGAGTTCGCGCAGCTCAAGCCCATGAAGCGGCGCGGCAACCGCCGCTACTACCAGCACCACGAGGTGCTGCTGATCCGCCGCATCCGCGACCTGCTGTACGAGCAGGGCTTCACGATCAGCGGCGCGCGCAACCAGCTGGCCGACACCGCCGGCAGCCACGCGCATGCGCACGCGGCTGCGTTGTCGGACGAGGCGTTCGAGGCCGGGCCGGCCGATGTCCAGATCCTGGACGACGAGGCGCCGGCCGAGGTCGCGCCGCCGCCCGCGCGCCCGCGCGCGAGCGAACCGCGCGCCGATTTCGCGCAGCTCGACGACGCCGCGCTCGAGGCGATGGCGCGCGAGGACCTCGCCATCATCGAACGCGCGCAACGCGGCATCGGCGAATTCGCGTCGACGGCGCCGCACGCGCACGCGTTTGCCAGCATCCCGGCCGGCAACGCCGGCGTGCGCGCGGCCGCGCTGCAGACGCGCCGCACCTCGCCCACCGCCAGCAGCACGCCGCCTGCCGCGCCGGGCGCCGCCACGACGCCGGATCAGCTGCGCGCCGAACTCCTCGCGATCCGCGCGCTGTTGGTCGGCTGACAACATTCTTCGCAACGCGTTCGGTGGGCCTCATTTTCAGGCTATACTGTGAGGCTCAGTCGGGGCGTAGCGCAGCCTGGTAGCGCACTTGCATGGGGTGCAAGGGGTCGCGAGTTCGAATCCCGCCGCCCCGACCAAGAGATTCGAGGGTCAGTAGCGAAGTCGCTACTGACCCTTTCGTCTTTCTGGGCGCGGAACGCGTCGTCTGCTGCCGTTCACCTGTCGCTGCGCGTCGTCGATGGTTGCCGGTCAAGTCTCGCTTCTGGAACCCTGAGCGGTGACGTCATGGTCGGCGCCTTCGTCTTGCGGAGATCGCCCTCGGTTGTCGCGATGCTTGTGCGGGTGGCCAGACGACACTCCATGAATGCCATCCCCTTGAAGGCGAACTTGAGAGGCGATGCCTTCACTTCGGGCGCCGCCGTACCGATAATCGTGCGTCCAGGCGAGCCGGGCGCGATTTTCCGGAGCGCCACGAGGGGTGCGATCGCTGCCGCGCGGAGCGGCGGAACGGAGCCGGGGATGCTGAGTTCACTGAGCGAGAACGACAAACTCACCTTGTCGCTGAGCCTGCTGGCCCTGGTCATGTCGATCGTCGCCGTGGTGGTCGGACAGATCCAGCAGAACCGCCAGTTGCGCAACGCGACGCGCGACCAACTGGTGGAGATCGTCGGCAAGCTGATCGACGCGCGTCAGGAGTTGTCGATCGCCGAGGGCGACTTCAACTGCCTGCAACGTCCGACACCGCAGGACATCGGCCGCTTCGATGTCCTGGCCGAGTCGCTGAATCACAAGCTCACGTCGCTCGCCCGCGAGGCGAGCGCGTTGATGGAAGTCAAGGGCGTATCGTGCTTCGACGTGGAACTGATCGCCATCGCCAACGCGCTCGCGACGGCGGGCGACATCGAAGGCGCTGAAAGGCTGTACAGGTTGGCCGTGGAGAAGGCGAGCAACCCGTTCTTCCGCTCCCTGAACCTGAGCCTGCTCGCCGATCACCTGATGCGCATCAACGATGTCGAAACGGCGCGTCGCGTGTATGCGGAATCCGTCGCGGTACTGCCCAACGACACCGATCACCACCGGGCTGCGAACTGCAGCATCTACCAGGCGTGGATGATCGCGGAGATGAACGCGGCCGCCCCTCCGAACCCGCGCGTGATGGAATGCCTGGCGCGTGCCAAGCGGATCGCCGGCGAGATCGGCTTCGAGCCTGTCCGACAGGCCCGGCTCACCGAGCTCGAGGAACGAGTGCGCGACTATAGTGCCCGGTTCGGCGCCGTCGCGCCGGCGCTGCGCGGCGCGAGCTGAGACCGCGAAGCGGAGCGGATCGCTCAGGAATCGCGAGCCGACTCGCCCGGCGCCTCGCCGACCACTCGGTATGCCTTTGGAAACCACGCCCAGCGATCGTCGATCATGACGACGCCGTCGTATCGAACGCCAGCTCCCTGGCCTGGCGGCCGGTACCGCCACGTGAACCAGACGCGGTCCGATATCAGGAACGGCGCCAGCGCGCGGTAGCCGCCCGGGAATGCCCGTGAGAGCTCGTTGTCCTCGCCGAGCATGCCGGCTGGCGCGGCGTGCACCTCCAGGGTGGTCTCGCCCGACGCGAGCGTCTCGAGCATCGGCGGATCGCGCCAGAGGCGCTCGAAGGCCTCGCGCGCCCGATCGACCACGTCGGCGCGGAAGACGCGCGCGTAGTCGTCGGCGCCGGGGCGCAGCGCCCGCAGGGCGGCATCGCCGTCGGGGCCGACCAGCGGCGCCAGCACGGCGACCGCGCGCCGGCACAGGATCTGCATCGTGACGAGGCCTTGTGCGCGCGCATCGGGCGGCCCGCCTGCCTGCAGCGTCGCGAGCGTGCCCTCGGCGGTGCGGCGCACCAGAGCGTCGGCGTGGGCCTGCAGCGGCGCGACCAGGAGCACGAGCTCGCGCGCGTCCAGGGCGCGGGCGGCGTACAGGCCGCGCAGGATCTCCCGCGGTGCCGCCCGGGTGAGCAGCTCGCCGACCGCCGCGGTGTCGAGCGCGGGCAGCCGCGCGCCCAGCGCGGCGAGTTCGCGCGGCGCAAGGCCGTCCACGGCGAGCACGCGCAGTTGCACGGCCGGGTTGAAGGTATAGGTCAGGCGTGCGCCCTCCCGCCGCCAGGCAGCGAGTTCGGGTTCGCCCGGCAACGTGTCGGGCGTGGCCGGCCGCGTGTCCGAGTCGCGGGTGAAGCCGAAGGCGGACAGGCGATCGGCCAGAGTCGCGAAGGGGAGGTCGGCGTCGAGGATCAGCGAGGCAGCGGTCATGCGCCGTCCCCGGCGTTGCCGAGCTGGAAATCTTCGAGCTGGCGATCGTCCTCGGGCCGCAGGAACCGCTCCGGTTGCGAGCGCAACGAAAACGCGAGCGTTCCCAGCAGCTCGCTCGACGTGGGCCGGCGCGCTTGCGTCTCCTCGTACTCCGCGGCAACCTCGGCGAAGGCTTCCGCCAGCGCCTCGACGTGCGCATTCCGGGCCGCGGCCGGATCGGCGCGCAGCTCGACCGAGGCACCGGAGAAGCGCGCACCGATGCCTCCTGCAAGGGCCGCGGGATCCGAGACCCAGCGCGCTCCATCCCGCTGCAGTGCGAGGCTCACGGCGTCGACCAGCTGCTGCCAGGTCGGCGCGCGGCCGTCCTGCGGCCACGCCGCCATGCATTGCTCGACCAGGTCGACGGGCCCGTCGCCGATCATTCCGGCCCGCGAGTTCCACCATCCCATGACACGCTCTCCTCAACAGCCGGCGAAGCGGCTGCGATACAGGTCGAAGGTTTCCTTGGTCAATGGCACGCCCGTGTTCTCCAGGGCAACGCTGTCCACGTCGATGCGGGCGAGGTCGGCGCGGTTTGCGCGGTACTTGCGAATGAAGTGATCCTCCCACACGGCGGTCTCGAACACCGTCCAGGAGCCGGATTTCTCGACGTCGACGACCAGGCCGGGGCCGCCGTCGGCCGTCTTCTCCGCGAGCCACTGCGCCCATTGTGGCTTGTCGCGCAGGTGCTGACCGAAGCGCACCTGGACGTCGCCGCGGTCGCCCTGCCAGGTCTTGCCGACGTAGATCAGGATGCGCGAGCCGCCGTGGATGCGCGTGACGCGGTAGATGCGTGTCGGTCGCTTCACGAGATCCTTGAAATCGGGCCGCTTGGTGCCGCCGCCGTTGTGCACGAGCACGCCGCAGGCGCCGACCAGGAAGGTGTGCAGGCGCTCGATCTCGAGGTTCAGCGTGGGCTGCAGCTCGTCGGCCACGACGACGGCGTCCAGCGCCACGGGCCCCGAGCTCGTCAGCAACGCTTCACCCGGCTCGAGGCCGAGCGCAGGGCGCCATGCCTGGTGGTCGACGCTCCAGAACGGGTGCTCGCGAGTCGTGCGGATCGTCTCGCCGGCGATCGACAGCGACACCACCGACCGTGTGGCGCTGCCATGAACCTGCAGGACGCGGGCGGGCACGGGCGCGGCGTCGGCGCATCGCGCCAGGACGAGGTCGCCGGCCTTCAGCGCCTCGATCGGCCGCGGGCCGTCCGGCGTCGCGATCAGCGTGCCGGGCACGAAGCAGGGATCGACCTGGCCGATGTCGGCGAACTTGTAGCGCGCCGAACGCGCGGTGCCGCGGCTCTCGAGGCCGGCCAGTTCGGCGGCGAGCGTGCGGTGGCGATCCCACAGCGCGTCGACGTCCGACTGCGAGAAGTACGGCGCGTCCGGCGATTCGAGGTGCTGCAGCATGGCGCGCCGGTGCCTGGACCGGCACTGGCTCGCGTACATCGCGTCGGCTTGCGCCTGCTGTGCCTGCGCGCGCAGCGCCGGCTTGCGCGCGACGTCGTGCTCGACCTCGTCCAGCAGCCCGAGGTAATGGCCGAGGACGCGTTCGCTGCCGGTCCGCTGCACGCCGGAGAACACTTCTGCCTCTACCATCTTCAGGCGCGCGAGGTAGTCGCCGAGGGTCTCATGCTGCCGCTGCGCGAACAGCCGCTGTTCCAGCTCGGCGTCGCTCTCGCCAGGCTGTTCCAGGTAGTGTTCGGCCAGCTCCCCTTCGAGCGCCTTGAGCTGCGCCTCCTCGTTCTCGGTCAAGGGGCGGTTCAGGCGTTCGAGGCAGTCGATCTCCGTGCGCACGTCGGCGCGCGGTCGCCGCAACTGGCGGGTGAGGGTGTCGAGGCGGTCGAGCATGTCCGGACGGCCGGCCTTGGCGGCCTGGTCGGCCACCTCGTCGCGCAGCCCGAGGAGGCGTTGGCGATAGACGGCGTCGTTCTCGTCGCCCTTGCGTGCGAAAAGCCGGGCCTGCACGTCGGCGGCGCCTTCGCCGGGGCGCGCTCCGTAGTGGGCGTCGAGCTCGTCCAGCACGTCGGCCAGGCGCGTCTGCTGCGCTTTCGTGCGATTCGGCGTGCCGGCGAGTCGCGCGACATCGGCGCGCACGGTGTCGAGCGGCCGCGCGAGCGAGCGCAGCAGGCGCTCGTAGGTCGTGCGCAACCCCGGCTGGCCGGCCCGGGTCGCGCCGGCGCTGACCTCGGCGTCCATCGTCCGCAGGCGCTTGCGGTAGGCCGCGTTCGTCTCGCCGTCGCGCCGGGCGAGCACGCGCCCCGCGAGCTCGCCCGGCGTCTCGCCAGGCCTGGGGTCGTAGTGGCCGGCGAGCTCGCTCTCGCGCGCGACGATCTCGGCCGGATCCGTCCCGGGGGTCGTCCGCAGGCGCTCCAGCTCGGCGCGCAGCTCGTGGATCGTGGGCGGCCTGGCCGGCTCCGGCTCGGTCGACGGCGCCTGCGCGCGGGGCGGTGCCTCTGCGGTCTCCTCGAGGGGAGGCTTGGGAACGGCAGGCTCCTCCGCCGGTGCGGCCGTCTTCGAGAACAGGCGCGCCGGCTCGCGCAGGTACTGCGGCGGTTCGTCGTCGCCGCGCGCCATCGCCGCCCGGCGTCCAGGTCCGATCGCCTCGACCTCGTCGCGGCGGGCCGTCAGCGCCTGCAATGTCTTGTCCGCCGCATCGGCGCGATCGAGCAGGGCGCGCCGACGCGCCGGATCGACGGCGCGGTTGGCCTCGGCCACCAGCTCGCGCCGCAGCCGCTGCTGCGCATCCGCCTCGATCTCCAGCTTGTTCCGGTACAGCTCGAGCTGCGTTTCGAGATCCAGCTCGTGCCAGCGCGACAGCGTGGCCTCGTCGAGCCTGGCGACGCGCCGGCGCCACTGCGGGTCGCGCGACTGCAGGACGTGGATGCCTTCCTCGCGCAGCGTCTCCGGCGTGGCGCTGCGGCGCACGACGATGCGGGCCTGGCCGTCCTCGATGAGGGTCACGGCCCGGCCCGAGCGGCTGCCGGTGAAGCGTTCGAAATCGGCGTCGGGCACGATCTGGATGTCCACGTCGGCGAATTCGCCGCGCCGCGCCGGCGGGATGCTGGCCAGCGCCTCGCGACGGAACTGGCGGGCGAGCTGGCGGTTCTCCTCGACGAATGCGCGGTCGCGCGCCACGCCGGCATCGAGCTCGGCGAGGAACGCACGGCGATCGAGCCGCGGGTCGCCCTTCAAGGCGGCAGCCAGCGCGTCGCGCCGGAAGACGCGGTCGGCGTGCTCGTCCGCGGCGCTCATGCCAAAGCGCGCGACGCGCTCCTGGTCCTGCAGCCGGAGCGCGGTCTCGCGAGCCTCCTGCGCGGCCTCGCGGCGGGCGTGAGGCACCGACGCGATGCCCTGGCCCACGTTCTCGGCGAAGCCGCGGCCGCCGGCGAGCGCGATGGAGCCCAGCACCTCGTCCCACGGCGCATGCTCGCGGCCCTGCGCCGCGTCCAGCGTGAGCTCGGCGCCGCGGCCCGCCATGCCGCCGATCGCGCCGCCCAGTCCGGCGCCCAGGCCGCGCCGGACGTAGCTGGTGGACCGGTCGAGCCCCTGTCCCAGTTCGGTCTTCGAGAACCCGTGGCTCGCGCCGTGCGCCGCCAGG
>DASQCX010000827.1:0-9733 GCA_035634455.1 Burkholderiaceae bacterium | reverse complement strand
GTGCGCCTGTTCGAGCTGCTGTCGATTCCCGCCTACATCGCCGCCAAGCTGCCCGTCTACGCGCGTTTCGTCGTGCACCGCGAGCGACGCTGGGTGCGCACCGACCGCGGGTCGAGCTGAACGCCGGATCTCGAACGCGGGAGCGCCGACGCCTGGCGGTCCCGTTCCCGCCGTGCCGTCCCCGGATCGCCGGGGTCCGCGGGCCTGTCGCCGCGAACCCGCAGGGTCGCCGATGCCACGCCGTCGCAGGACGGCAGGAGAAACACATGAAGAACAAGCCGCTGGCGATCCTGTCGCCGATCTGTCTCTGCCTCCATGCCGCCGCTGTCCAGGCGGCCATCGAACCGTTCACGCTCGGCGCGAGCGAGGCGGTCAAGCACGAGAGCAACGTCACCCACACGTCGGACGACGCCCGCGTCGCCGACTGGATCTCCACCACCGAGTTCACCGCGGCGCTCGACCAGGCGCTCGGGCGCGACCAGCTGGTCGCCGACGCCGCCGTCAACTACAGCGGCTACAAGCGCCAGCGCTCGCTCGACGCCTGGGGCTACCGCGCGGGCATCCAGCTCAACTGGAACACGATCGGCGACCTGTCCGGAGCGTTCGGCGCCGACACGAGCCGCCGGCGCTACCTCGACGACGTGACGACCGGGCCGCTGCTCAACCTCGTCAACGGCGTGCCGACGCTGCTCTCGACCACCGAGCGCAACATGCAGACCGACAACCACGTGTTCGGCCGCATCCTGCTCGGCGGGCCGTCGCGCTGGCAGATCTTCGCCGGCGCCGACGCCAGCCAGCGGCGCTTCTCCGCCAGCGACTTCAGGTCGAACGACGAGCGCCAGTGGTCGGGCAACTTCGGCACGCGCTACTCGACGAGCCCCGACCTGACGTTCGGCCTCCAGGCCAACTACCTGCACGGCGAGTTTCCGCACGTCGATACCTTCGCCTTCGGCGGCGTCCAGAGCACCGTCGTGCAGAAGTTCGACACGCGCTCCATCGACGGCACGGTGCAGCTCAAGGCCACCGGCAACAGCACGTTCGACGCCAGCGTGGGCTACACGAAGCAGCACAGCGACGCGCTGGCGCGCGACATCCACTTCGTCAACGGTTCGCTCAACTGGACCTGGGCGCCGCCGTCGCACTTCACGGTCAAGCTGGGCCTCAAGCGCAGCACGGACTTCGACACCTCGTCCACCGACCTGAACAACGGCATCCGCTACTCGAACAACCTGAGCGGCCCCTCGGTCAACAACCTGGCGCTGGCCGACGTGACCTACGCGTTGACGGCCAAGATCAGCCTCGACGCCAACGCGTCCTACTCGCAGCGCAAGTATTCCGACGTCGTGCTGGACAATGTCGACGTTTCAGGAACCTTGCGCACCACGACCTTCTACCTGTCGGCGCACTACCAGCCCACGCGCACCACGGACCTGAGCTGCGGCGGCGGGCGCGAGCAGCGTCGCGCCGGCGCGACATTCTCGAGCTTCGCCTACACCGACAATACCGTGCGCTGCATCGCCTCCATCAAGTTCGACTGAATCCGGATCCTCGATGAACGTCCTTGTCACCGGCGCCGCCGGCTTCATCGGCATGCACGTCGTGCAGCGCCTGGCCGCCCGCGGCGACCGCGTGGTGGGCGTCGACAACCTCAACGCCTACTACGACCCGTCGCTGAAGGAGGCGCGCCTCGCGCAGCTGGCGGGCCTGCCGGACTTCCGCTTCGAGCGCCTGGACATCGCCGACGGCGCCGCGCTGCAGGCGCTGTTCGCGCGCGAGAAGTTCGACGCCGTCGTGCACCTGGCGGCGCAGGCGGGGGTGCGCTACTCGATAGCCAACCCGCTGGCCTACGGCGAGTCCAACCTCGCCGGCTTCCTGAACGTGCTCGAGGCCTGCCGCCGCCACCCGGTGCGGCACCTGGTCTACGCCAGCAGCTCCAGCGTCTACGGCGGCAACGCGAAGATGCCGTTCTCCGAGTCCGACAGCGTCGACCATCCGGTGAGTCTGTACGCGGCCACCAAGAAGGCCAACGAGCTGATGGCGCACACGTACAGCCACCTGTACGGCATCCCCACCACCGGGCTGCGCTTCTTCACGGTCTACGGGCCCTGGGGCCGGCCGGACATGGCCTATTTCTCGTTCACGCGCGACATCCTCGCGGGCAAGCCCATCGCCGTGTTCAACGAGGGAAAGATGATGCGCGACTTCACCTACATCGACGACATCGTCGACGGCGTCGTCGCGGTGCTGGACAAGCCGGCCACGCCCGACCCGGCCTTCGACGCGCTGGCGCCGCACCCGGGCCGCTCGCGCGCGCCGTACCGCGTGTTCAACATCGGCAACCAGGATCCGGTGCAGCTGGGCACGTTCATCGAGACGATCGAGCGCGCGCTGGGCGTGCCGGCGGTCAAGGTGTTCAAGCCCATGCAGCCGGGCGACGTCGTGGCCACGCACGCGGACGTTTCCGCATTGCGCGAATGGACCGGCGTCGCGCCGCGCACCCCCCTGGATGCGGGGATCCGCCGGTTCGCCGAGTGGTTCCGGCGATACTACGGCTCCGCCTGAAGGAGGGCGGGCCTGCCGTGCGGCGGGCGAATCCGAAGGAAAAAACATGATTCTCGTCACCGGCGGCGCCGGCTTCATCGGCAGCAATTTCGTGCTCGACTGGCTCGAGAACCACGACGAGCACGTCGTCAACCTCGACGCGCTGACCTACGCCGGCAACCTGGCCAACCTCGAGTCGCTGCAGGGCGACCCGCGCCACGTGTTCCAGCACGGCGACATCGGCGACCGCGCGCTGGTCGACCAGCTGCTGAAGACGCACCGCCCGCGCGCCATCGTCAACTTCGCGGCCGAGAGCCACGTCGACCGCTCCATCCTGGGCCCCGGCGCGTTCCTCAAGACCAACATCGAAGGCACGTTCAACCTGCTGGAGTCGGCGCGCGCGTACCACGCCGCGCTCGAAGGCGAGGACAAGGCCGCGTTCCGCTTCCTGCACGTGAGCACCGACGAGGTCTACGGCTCGCTGACGGCCGATGCCGCGCCGTTCACCGAGAACCACCCGTTCGAGCCGAACAGCCCGTACTCGGCGAGCAAGGCCGCCAGCGACCACCTGGTGCGCGCCTGGCACCACACGTACGGCCTGCCCACGCTGACCACCAACTGCTCGAACAACTACGGGCCGCTGCACTTCCCCGAGAAGCTGATCCCGCTGGTGATCGTCAACGCGCTGGCGGGCAAGCCGCTGCCGGTCTACGGCGACGGCCTGAACGTGCGCGACTGGCTCTACGTCAAGGATCACTGCGCGGCCATCCGCACGGTGCTGGCCCAGGGCCGCGTCGGCGAGACGTACAACGTCGGCGGCCTCAACGAGAAGACCAACATCGACATCGTGCGCGGCATCTGCCGCCTGCTCGACGAGCTGCGCCCCGACGCCGCGGGCCCGCGCGAGCGCCTGATCACCTTCGTCAAGGACCGCCCGGGCCACGACCGCCGCTACGCGATCGACGCCACCAAGCTCTGCACCGAGCTGGGCTGGCGCCCGCAGGAGACCTTCGAGACGGGCCTGCGCAAGACGGTGGAGTGGTACCTCGCGAACGGCGACTGGGTGCAGGGCGTGCAGAGCGGCGCGTACCGCGACTGGGTCGCCACGCAGTACGCCAAGGCCTGAGCATGAAGATCCTCCTGCTGGGCTGCGACGGCCAGGTCGGCTGGGAGCTGCAGCGCTCCCTGCAGCCGCTCGGCGACGTGGTCGCGCTCGATTTCCAGAGCCGCGACCTGGCGGCCGATTTCTCGAAGCCGGACGCGTTGGCGGCGACGGTGGCGGCGGTCAAGCCCGACCTGATCGTCAACTCGGCCGCCCACACGGCGGTCGACAAGGCCGAGTCCGAACCCGAACTGGCGCAGGCGATCAACGCCGACGCCCCGGGCGTGCTCGCACGCGCGGCGGCGGCGTCGGGCGCCTGGCTCGTCCACTACAGCACCGACTACGTGTTCGACGGCTCGGGCGACCAGCCGCGCGGCGAGGATGCGTCCACCGCCCCGCTGTCGGTCTACGGCCGCACCAAGCTCGACGGCGAGCGCCAGATCCGCGCCAGCGGCTGCAAGCACCTGATCCTGCGCACCAGCTGGGTCTACGCGGCGCGCGGCGGCAATTTCGCCAAGACGATGCTGCGCCTGGCCGGCACGAAGACGGAGCTCAACGTCATCGCCGACCAGGTCGGCGCGCCCACCGGCGCCGAGCTCCTGGCCGACCTCACCGCGCTGACGGCGCGCGCCGCGATGGCGCGTCCCGAGCTGGCCGGCACCTACCACGCGGTGGCAGGCGGCGCGACCAGCTGGCACGGCTACGCGAAGCTGGTCATCGAGACCGCCCGCGCGCGCGGCGTGCCGCTGACGCTGCCGGCCGACGGCCTGCACCCGATTCCCACCAGCGCGTACCCGACGCCCGCGGCGCGGCCGTTGAATTCGCGGCTGGACACGCGCAAGCTGCGCGAAGCCTTCGGCGTGCACCTGCCGGACTGGGAGTCCGGCGTGCGGCGCATGCTCACCGAGATCCTCCCCGCCTGAGGGCGCGCATCGCAAGGAGTTCGCTTGAACCGCAAAGGCATCATCCTCGCCGGAGGCTCCGGCACCCGGTTGCATCCGGCCACGCTGGCCATCAGCAAGCAGCTGATCCCGGTGTACGACAAGCCGATGATCTACTACCCGCTGAGCGTTCTGCTGCTGGCGGGCATCCGCGAGATCCTGATCATCAGCACGCCGCAGGACACCCCGCGCTTCGAGCAGCTGCTGGGCGACGGCAAGCGCTGGGGCCTGGACCTGCAGTACGCCGTGCAGGACAGCCCCGACGGCCTCGCGCAGGCTTTCCTGATCGGCGAGCGCTTCATCGGCGGCGCGGCGAGCGCGCTGGTGCTGGGCGACAACATCTTCTACGGTCACGACCTGGGCACGCGCCTGACGGCGGCCTCGGCGCGCACCGACTGCGCCACCGTCTTCGCCTATCCGGTGCACGATCCCGAGCGCTACGGCGTCGTCGAGTTCGACGCCGCGGGCAAGGCGATCAGTCTCGAGGAGAAGCCCGCCAAGCCCAAGAGCCGCTACGCGGTCACGGGCCTGTACTTCTACGACGAGCACGTCGTCGAGCATGCGAAGTCGCTCAAGCCGAGCGCGCGCGGCGAGCTCGAGATCACCGACCTGAACCGCATCTACCTCGAGAACCAGACGCTGGACGTGCAGATCCTGGGCCGCGGCGACGCCTGGCTCGACACCGGCACGCACGATTCGCTGCTGGAGGCCAGCCAGTTCGTCCACACGCTGGAAAAGCGCCAGGGCCTGAAGGCCTGCTGCCCGGAGGAGATCTGCTGGCGCCACAAGTGGATCGACGACGCGCAGCTGGCCGCGCTGGCCGCCCCGCTGGCCAAGAGCGGCTATGGCCAGTACCTGCAGCGCGTGCTCGAAGAGCGGGTATTCTGACCATGCAGATCGACAAGACCGCCATCGACGGCGTCCTGATCCTGCAGCCGAAGGTCTTCGGTGACGCGCGCGGGTTCTTCCTCGAGAGCTTCAACCAGACCGCCTTCGACGCGGCGGTGGGCCGGCACGTCGACTTCGTGCAGGACAACCACTCGCGCTCAGGGCGCGGCGTGCTGCGCGGGCTGCATTTCCAGAAGGCGCCCAAGGCGCAGGGCAAGCTGGTGCGGGTGACGGCGGGCGCGGTGTTCGACGTCGCCGTCGATATCCGGCGCGACAGCCCCACGTTCGGGCGCTGGGTGGGCGTGGAGCTCTCCGGCGAGAACCACCGCCAGCTGTGGATCCCGGCGGGCCTGGCGCACGGCTTCCTGGTGCTGACCGAGACGGCCGATTTCCTCTACAAGACCACCGAGTTCTATTCGCCCGCGGACGAGGGCGCCGTGCGCTGGGACGACCCCGAGCTCGCGATCGCCTGGCCCGACCTGGGCGAGCCCCCGAAACTGTCGGCCAAGGACGCCGCCGCCGGCCTGCTGCGCGATCTCCCCTAGGACATGGGGGCTGCCAGCGGGGCGTCGTCACGCTGCCACAATCGGGCCAGGAGTGTCACGATCGCGGTGTAGCCTGTCGTGATGGATCGGCATCCGCCCGCAGGCCGGTTGCGGGCGCCGTAGGATTTTCAACGATCAAAGGAACTGCGATGGCGAAAGCCATGATTCTTGCGGCCGGCCAGGGCACCCGCGTGCGCCCGCTGACCAAGTACATGCCCAAGCCCATGATCCCGATCCTGGGCAAGCCGGTCCTCGAATACCTGATCGAGCATCTCGCGCGCTACGGCGTCAAGGAGATCATGATCAACGTCGCCTATTCGCACTGGAAGATCGAGAGCTATTTCGGCAACGGGCACCGCTGGGGCGTCGAGATCGGCTACTCGTTCGAAGGCAAGCGCGACCACGGCGAGATCGTCCCGAACCCGATGGGCTCGGCCGGCGGCATGCGCAAGATCCAGGATCACAGCGGCTTCTTCGACGACACCACCATCGTGCTGTGCGGCGACGCCATCATCGACCTGGACATCGGCGCGGCCCTGCACGAGCACCAGAGCAAGAAGGCGCTGGCCAGCGTCGTCACCCTCGAGGTGCCGCTGGACGAGGTGAAGAACTACGGCGTGGTGGTGAGCGACGCCACCGGCCGCATCACCGAGTTCCAGGAAAAGCCCGCGCCCGAGCAGGCGAAGTCGCGCATGGCCAGCACGGGCATCTACATCTTCGAGCCGCAGGCGCTCGACCTGATCCCGACCGGCAAGGTGTTCGACATCGGCGGCCAGCTGTTCCCGCTGCTGGCCGAGAAGGGCCTGCCGTTCTACTCGCAGAGCCGCTGGTTCAACTGGATCGACATCGGCCGTGTCACCGACTACTGGGCGGTCTGCCAGCGCGTGCTGCGCGGCGAGGTGGCCCAGATGGACATGCCCGGCCGCGAGGTGCGCCCCGGCGTCTGGGTGGGGCTGAACACCAGCATCGATTTCGACAAGGTCCACATCGAGGGACCGGTGTACATCGGTTCGTCCAGCGAGATCGAGCCCGGCGCCACCATCGTCGGTCCGGCCTGGCTGGGCAACGGCTGCGTGCTGCGCCAGGGCAGCAAGCTCGTTCGCAGCATCCTGTTCGACTACACCCGGCTGTCCCAGGGCGAGACGCTGGAAGATATGATCGTCTCCCCGCACTACTGCGTCGACCGGCACGGCAACACCACGTACCCGGGCGACGAAGGCACCGTCCTGCGCTGGGGCGACGCACGCGCCTGATCCGCCGGAAGGCAGCCGCCGCCACGCCCGGGCGCGTGTCGCGCGGCCTGTTCCTCCCTTCTCGAAAGCGTCTCATGGCAGCGTCCATCTCGATCCAACCCGTCATCATGGCCGGCGGCAGCGGTACGCGCCTGTGGCCGCTGTCGCGCGCGGGCTTCCCGAAGCAGTTCCTCTCGCTGGGCAGCGACGAGAGCCTGTTCCAGCAGGCGCTCGAGCGCCTGATGGGGCTGGCCGGCGACGGCCTCTTGGTCGAGGCGCCGCTGATCGTGGGCAACGCCGAGCACCGCTTCCTCGCGCTGGAGCAGATGCGCGAGGTGCACGTCGAACCCGCGGCCGTCATCCTCGAGCCGGTGGGCCGCAACACGGCGCCCGCGCTGACGCTGGCGGCGCTCGCCGCGCGCGAGGGCGGGGCCGATCCCGTGCTGGTGGTGTCGCCGGCCGACCAGACCGTCACCGACCGCCCCGCGTTCACCGCCGCCCTGCGCCGCGCGGTGCAGGGCGCGGCCGACGGCGCGATCGTGATCCTGGGCATCACGCCCACCGCGCCCGAGACGGCCTACGGCTACATCCGCAGCACGCCCGCCGACGGCCTGGCCAAGGTGGCGCAGTTCGTCGAGAAGCCCGACGCGGCCACCGCCGCGCGCTACCTCGCGGACGGCGGCTACACCTGGAATTCCGGCATGTTCGTGTTGCGCGCCTCGGTCTGGCTGGACGCGCTGCGCGAGTTCCGCCCCGACATCCTGGCCGCCACCGAGGCCGCCTGGCGCGGTCGCGCGCCCGACGAGCGCTTCGTGCGGCCCACGCGCGAGGCCTTCCTGGCCGTGCCGTCGGAGTCGGTCGACTACGCGGTGATGGAGAAGTGCCCCGGCAGCCGGTTCGACATCCGCATGGTGCCGCTGGACGCCGGCTGGAACGACCTCGGCGCGTGGGACGCCGTCTGGCAGGTGGCCCGCAAGGACGCCGCCGGCAACTCCGGCGTCGGCGACGTGATCTTCGAGGACAGCCGCAACACGCTGGTGCACGCCAGCGGCCGCCTGGTGACGACGCTGGGCGTGGACAACGTGGTCGTGGTCGAGACCGCCGACGCCGTGCTGGTGGCCGACCGCGAGCGCAGCCAGGACGTCAAGAAGCTGGTGAGCCGGCTCGACAAGAGCCGTCGCACCGAGCACGCGCTGCATCGCAAGGTGCATCGCCCCTGGGGCTGGTACGACAGCGTCGACGCCGGGCCGCGCTTCCAGGTCAAGCGCATCATGGTCAATCCGGGCGCGACGCTGAGCCTGCAGATGCACCATCATCGCGCGGAGCATTGGATCGTCGTCCAGGGCACCGCGGAGGTCACCTGCGGCGACCGCAAGACGATCCTGACGGAGAACCAGAGCACCTACATCCCGCTGGGCGAGACGCACCGGCTCGCCAACCCGGGCAAGCTGCCGCTCGAGATCATCGAGGTGCAGTCCGGCGCCTATCTCGGCGAGGACGACATCGTGCGCTTCGAGGATACCTACGGCCGCACGAGCTGAAGCTGTCATGGCTTCCGAGCGGGCGCGAAGCTTGCCCGCATTCCACAGGTTACGCGCCCGCCGGGCGTGGCATAGCCTGTCATGTTCGAAGAGCGCAGTGTCCGCAAGCAATTCCTGAGCGCCCCTCCGTCGGTTGGAAGCACGATCGCGTCCCTGCTCGAACCCGTGGTGGCCGCGGGCATGCTCGCGCTGTTCCACGAGCTCTGGGGCTACCGCATGGACACCGTCGCGGTGGCGCTGGCCATCCTGCTGCTGGTGCTGATGTTCCCCGGCGTCAACCGGTTCGGGCGCACCGGCGTCGGCGTGGGCATCGACATCATCCTGTCGTGGGCGTGGGTCCTGAGCGTGCTGGGGCTGCTGGGCTACGCCACCAACACGCTGTCGACGTTCGACAGCGACATGCTGGTCGCCTGGGGCATCGCCACGCCGCTGGTGCAGTGGGCGCTGGTGGCCATCGGCACCGCCGTCCAGCGCCACATGGCCTCGCTGCCGGAGGCGCGCCGTCCGGCCGTCATCATCGGCGCCGGGCGCATGGGCATGCGCGTCGCGCAGATGCTCAGGCTGCGCCAGGCCTTCGGGCACGAGCTGCTTGGCGTGTTCGACGACCGCTCGGCCGACCGCGTCAACCTGCCCGAGGACGCCGTGCTGGTGGGCGCGCTCCGCCAGCTGCCCGAATACATCGAGGCGCGCGGCGTGAAGGACGTGTTCATCACGCTGCCGCTCACGTCGCAGCCGCGCATCCAGTCCTTGCTGGAATCCTTGCAGAACACCACGGCGTCGATCCACTTCGTGCCCGACATCTTCGGCGTGAGCGTCATCCAGGGCCGCCTCGAGGACATGGGCGGCGTGCCGGTCGTCGGCCTCATGGTCGAGCCCTTCACCGGCATCAACGGCTTCATCAAGCGCATGAGCGACGTGGCGATGGCGGCGCTGATCCTGGCGC
>DASQCX010000826.1:0-5626 GCA_035634455.1 Burkholderiaceae bacterium | reverse complement strand
TCGCAGGGCCACCGGCTCCGATGCGCTGATGCGCGGCGAGACGGTGGCCCTGCCCGCGCCGCCGCGCGGCGGCCACCGCGCAGACCGCTCGGCGCGGCAGGTCTCGCAGCTGCTGGTGGGCGAGGCCTGGCGCCGCTTCCTCGCGCGGGATCGCTCCGGCGCGCTGCGCACCGCGTGGCGCGCGGTGATGGCCAGCCCCGGGCACGCCGACGCCTGGCGCTCGCTGCTGCTGGTGGGCATCAAGCCGCGCCGATGAAAAAAGGGGCGAGCCGCCGGCGCGGTCGCCCCTCGGGATCGGGCCGGACGCCCGCCGCCGTCAGTTGAAGCTGGTGGCCTTGACCGCCGTCGACTTCAGGATCGGCACCACGGTCTTGCCGAACGTCGTGAGGTCGGCGTCCGTCTTGTAGATGCCGCACTTGAGCGTCATGCTGAAGCCGTTGTCGTTGGACGTGCAGTTGGCCAGGTTGTTGTCGTCCCACGACCAGGGCATCCAGCCCCAGCCGTTGGCCTCGGCCGTGTCGATCACGTGCTGCGGCGTGACCAGGGTGGGGCTCGGGCCGATGTTGTTGCCCGGGCCGAACTCGCCGAGGATCAGCGGCAGGCCGGAGGCCTTGAGCTGCGCCATCGCGGTGTCGTAGTCCTGCATCCACGAGGCCGTGGCCGGGTAGTGGAAGCTGCCGTACACGTGCACGTCGAACAGGATGTTCTTCTGCGGATCGGAGGCGAGCACCGCGGCGCCGTACTTGACGATGTCCTGCGCGTCCTGGCCGCAGCCGCCGGCGTCGACGACCAGCGCGCCGGTGTAGCCGGCCGCGCGCATGCGGGCGATGGCGGTGATGTAGCTGTCGCGCCAGACGATGCTGTTGGCCGGCCCCCATTCGTTGGCGATGTTGATCAGGCCGGTGTCGTTCAGCTGCGTCCAGGTGGCGGCCTGCGCGACCCAGGTGTCGACGATGGCCGTCAGCGAGGCCGTGTCGGCCTTGCAGGTGCCCGTCCAGTTGCCGGGGATCGGGACGATCTTGTTGGCGAGCATCTGCGACGAGACGATGTTCCAGTTGGAGCTGGCCGAGTTCGTGAAGCTCAGGACGACGCGCTCGGTGTTGGCGCCGCTGAGCGGCAGGCCCGTGGGCGTGCCGTAGCTGTCCCAGTGGTTGCGGTTGACGCCGCGGATGCGGAACTCGATGCCGTTCGGGTCGTACAGCCTGCTGCCGGCCACGAAGAAGCCCTTGCCCGTGTTGCCCGCGGGGCGTGCCATCGTCGGCTGCGTGCCGGCCCTCACCGCGAGCGGCAGCGCCTGGTCGGCGGAGGCGACGGTGTCGGTGCCCGTGGACGGCGCGGTCGCGGCGTCCGTCGTCGACGCCGTCGACGTGGATGCGCTGCTCGACGTGGCGCCCGCGTCGCCGCCGACCGCGATCACGGCGGCCTGGTTGGTCGTCGCGTAGGCCTCGCCCGCTGTCGAGGAGGCCGCATCGGCCGCGCTGCCGGCGACGCCGTTCACGGTCGCGGTCGGCGCGGACGTGTCGGCGCCGGAGCCGGAGCCGCCGCCGCAAGCGGTGATGGCGGCGGTGGCCAGGGCCAGGGCAATGCTGGTTGCCATGCGGAAGGAGGGAGTGCTTTGAGACATGGAGATTGTGGTCCGAATCGAGGCGCGATGCAGGCGTGCCCGCAATCGTTCGCAGGCGGCCGCACGGTCGTCCATGGCTGATCGGACAGCGACTGTCCTGATCGAGCCCATCGTGTAACGAGTTGTCGTCGGATGGCCCGTGCCGGCCTGGAAACGCTTGCGCGTCTCCGTGCGCCATGCCGCCTGTTTCGGCGGCGACGCGGGCGCGTTGAGTCCGTCGAACAGGCGAGAAGCGCGGTGTTCGAGAACTAGTTCGGGCGCACGACCAGTCTTCACTCGACCGTGCGCCGGCGATCCGGAACTCCCTCGACCTTCGTCATGAAAATGCGCTGGGGCATGGTGCCGTCTCGCGGGGCACCGTGTCATTCACGGAGGTATCCCGATGTATCCGATCGGACGTTCGATCAGTGCGCTCCCCTTGCGTCGAACGGCCCGCTCTCCCGCATGAATGCTCGCGCGAGTCCGGCGCGGAGGCGCGTCGATGCGCATACCGGGGGGTGTTTGCGACGACACCGCACCGCGCTTCCGCACGATACGGTAGGGGGCATCAGACGACCGCCATCATTTCGTTGCGAATTAGCGCAGCTTCGAACAGGCGCGCCGAGCGCTCCCAGCTCGAGTCGGCCACGGTGCGCGCGGCGCCGTCCGACAGCGCGCGCCATCGCGGTGCGTCGAGCTGCAGGATCCGCGACACGCCGGCCGCGAGCCCGGCCACGTCGTCGACGTCCGCCAGCGCGCCGTTGACGCCGTCGACGATGGCCTCGGCCGGCCAGCCGGTGCGCGTCGACACCACCGGCGTGCGGCAGGCCATCGCCTCCATCGCCATCAGGTTGAAGCCCTCGGTCCTGCTGCACGACAGCCACGCGTCGCAGCTCGCGTAGGCCGCGCGCAGCGCGGCCTGCGGCGCCTGCAGCGTCAGCGCGATGCCGTCGACACGGTCGCGGTACTTCACGGGCGAGTCGGCGCCGATGGCGACGACCTCGAGGTCCGGCAGCGTCCGGCGCACGGCCGCGATCACGTCGAGCGCGATGTCGAAGCGCTTGTTGTCGCTCTCCGCGAACAGGGTGCCCAGGCGCGGACGGGCGTTGCGCTCGCGCGGCGGCGCGAAGAACAGCGCGCGGTCCACCGCGTTCGGAACGATCGTGCAGCCCTGGAGATTGCCGTCGCGTTCGATCGCCTCGGCCAGCCAGCGCGCGACGGCGACCTTCTGGAAGTCCGAGCGATAGGTGGCGATCACGCGCTCGCGCGGCTGCCCTTCGAAGACCTCGTGGCCTTGCACGAAATAGACCTTGCGGCCCTTGGCGGGCGACATCGCCGCCACGAGCTCGGCCGTCTCCCACCAGGTCGCGACGATGATGTCGGCATCGGGCACGTCGGTGTCGAGCACCTTGCGCGGGCGCTCGAGGAGCTTGGTCCGGACGCCCGTTCCATCCAGGTGCGAGGGCGGCTGCGGCCGCAGCGCGACCGCGGGCAGGCGCAGCCTGCGGCGCAGGTCGGCGCGGCGACCGCGCACGGGCCGCGGCGGCGCGACGACCAGCACCTCGTGCCCGAACGACTGCAGGTATTTCGCGTAGACGGCGACGACGCGGATGCCGCCGGTCATGTTCAGCGGCGGGCAGACAAAGGTGATCTTCATTCGTGGCGGGATGCGCGAGGAGGCGCCGCGTGGACCGGTGGATGAGTCGGCAAACAGCGTTCCGGGCGCGCCGCGTCTCGTCCTGGTCGAGCAGGGCAGCGCGACGGCGGCGCCGCCGTCCGGCCCGCTGCGCGAGCCCGGCAGCGAAATTGCCAGCGCTTGTCCGGCAGCGGCTCCGACGCCGCGCCGGACCCCGACATGCCCGCCTCCACGACTCCTGCCACGACGACTTGCGCGACCGGCGCCGGCGCGCCCTCGCGCGACGCGGGCGTGGGCATGGTCGTCATCGGCCGCAACGAGGGTGCCCGGCTGTTGCGCTGCCTCGCGGCCTGCGCACGCGAGGGCGGGCCCGTCGTCTACGTGGACAGCGGCTCGACCGACGGCTCGCCCGCGGCCGCGCGCGGCCTCGGCGTCGCGGTGGTGGCGCTGGACATGTCGGTTCCCTTCACGGCGGCGCGCGCCCGCAACGCGGGCTTCGCCGCGCTGATGCGCCTGCATCCCGGCACGGCGCGCGTGCAGTTCATCGACGGCGATTGCGAGCTCGCGGCGGGCTGGCTGGCGGCGGCCGGCGCGTTCCTGGACGAGCATCCCGAAATTGCCGCAGTGTGCGGCCGCCGCCTGGAAAGATTTCCTGACGCATCCGTCTACAACCGCCTGTGCGACGCCGAATGGAACACGCCGGTGGGCGCGGCGCGGGCCTGCGGCGGCGACGTCCTGATACGCGCTCGGGCGCTCGCCGCGGCGGGCGGCTATCGCGACGGCCTCATCGCGGGCGAGGAGCCCGAGCTGTGCGTGCGCCTGCGCGCCGCGGGCTGGACGATCTGGCGGCTGGGGCACGACATGACGTGGCACGACGCCGCGATCACGCGCTGGACGCAATGGTGGCGCCGCAACGTGCGCTCGGGCCACGCGTTCGCCGAAGGCGCGGCGCTGCACGGCGCGCCGCCGGAGCGCCATTTCGTCGCGCAGACGCGGCGCGCCGTGGTCTGGGGCGGCCTGCTGCCGGTCGCGCTGCTGGCGGCGTCGTTCGCGTGGTGGCCGCTGGCGGGCCTGTGGCTCGTCTATCCGCTGCAGTGGCTGCGCGTCGCGCTGAACCTGCGTCGCGCGGGCCAGCCGATCCCGTGGACGCAGTCCGCCTTCTTCCTGCTGGGCCGTTTCGCCGAGGCGCTGGGCGCCTTGCGGTTCTGGTGGGGCCGCACGACCGAACACAGGAGAACCCTCATTGAATACAAGTGAACCTGGCGCGCCTGCCGCGCCGACCGGGAGCGGGCGATGAACGCATGGTTGATCGGTGCCTGCTGCCTGCTGGCGCTGGCGACGCTGCCGCTCGCGCTGGCGGTCGGGGTGTTCGTCCTGCAGATCCTCGCGGCGGCCTGGCCGCGCGGGCCGGCTGCCGCGCGCAGCCACCAGCACGCGGTGCGCGGACGCCTCGCCGTTCTGGTGCCGGCGCACGACGAGGCCGCCGGCATCGCGCGGACGCTGGCCGCCGTGCTGCCGCAACTGCGCGGGCAGGATCGCGTCGTGGTGGTCGCCGACAACTGCACGGACGACACCGCCGCCATCGCGCGCGCCGCGGGGCCGCGGGTGCAGGTGGTCGAGCGCTGGCACGCCACGGATCGCGGCAAGGGCTTCGCGCTGGCCTTCGGCGTCGACGCGTTGCGCGCCGACCCGCCGGGGCTGGTGGTGATCCTCGACGCCGATTGCCACATCGCGCAGGGCTCGCTCGACGCGCTGTGCGACTGCGTCGTCGACCACGACCGTCCCGCGCAGGCGCTGTACCTGATGAACGCGCGCCCCGACGCGCGCCTGCCGCGACGCATCGCGCAGTTCGCCTGGCGCGTGCGCAACTGGGTGCGCCCCGCGGGCTGGGGCCGGCTGGGCCTGCCGTGCCAGCTGATGGGCGCCGGCATGGCCTTCAGCTGGCCGATGCTGCGCGAGGCGCCGCTCGCCAACGCCTCGATCGTCGAGGACATGCAACTGGGCATCGCCCTCGCGATGGCGGGACGGCCGCCGCTGTTCTGCCCGCGCGCGCTCGTCACCAGCCTGTTTCCCGACAGCGCAGCCGCCACGCGTTCGCAGCGCACGCGCTGGGAGCACGGGCATCTCGAGACCATCGCGCGCGAGCTGCCCGGCCTGCTCGCCGCGGCCTGGCGCCGGCGCGACACGCGCCTGGCCGGCATGGCGCTGGACCTGTGCGTCCCGCCACTGGCCCTGCTGGCGGCCCTGCTGGCCGCGGGCACGGTGCTGGCCGCCCTGCTGTCGTGGTGGATGGACGGGGTCGGCCCCGGGCTGGCCTCCGGATTGCTCTTCGGGAGCTTCGGCGCTGCCGTGCTGCTGGCCTGGTGGCTCCGCGGGCGCGACCTGGT
>DASQCX010000825.1:0-1715 GCA_035634455.1 Burkholderiaceae bacterium | reverse complement strand
CGTCGTGCTGGGTCGGGCCGGTGCCGAACATCTGCGCCGTCGCGCCGGACTCGAAGCGCTGCGGCGCCGGGGCGGCGACGGGCAGGGCTTCCAGCGCTTCGCCGGTCTCGGCGATCCAGGGGCCGAGGAACAGGGACTGCGCCTGGCGCACCACGGGGCCTTCGCAGCGCAGGAGGATGTCGATCCACGGCGCGTACTTCGCTTCCACCCGGAACGCGGGATCGGCGCAGTTCTGGCTGCCGCAATAGGCGACGCGGTTGTCGATCACCGCGATCTTGCGGTGGTTGCGCAGGTCCACCCGGCCGACGGCGAGGTGTCCCAGCCGCGGGATGTCGTTGAGCGTCGCGACGGTGCGCGCGCCGGCGTCGCGCAGCTGGCGCCAGCGCGGCGAGCGCGTGAAGGCGCGCGACCCGAGCGCGTCCACCATCACCCGGCAGGCCACGCCGCGGCGCGCGGCGGCGCAGACGGCGTCGGCGACGCGGCCGCCGCTGTGGTCGTCCAGCCAGATGTAGAAGCCGATGTGAACGTGCTCGCGCGCCGCGGCGATGTCCGCCACGAGCGCGTCGATGGCGAGGTCGCAGTCCCGCGTGGGCGCGTCGGCCGGCGCGCCGGGGTCGCCCAGCAGGACGATGCGGTTGCCCGCCATCGCGCGGAAGCCGTTGATCGAACGCGCCAGGTCGAACAGGGCAGCGGCGGCCGGTGCGACGCTTTCCGGCGCGGCGGCGGCATCGTCCGGCGGCGACATGCGCGCCTCGGCCTCGCGCAGCCGCCGCACGCGCTCGCGCCCGATGCTGGTCTCGCCGAGCATCAGGTAGGCCAGCACGCCCAGCAGCGGCAGCAGCATGATCGTCGCCACCCAGGCCACGCGCGAGGCGGGCGCGCGCCCGGGGCGCGTGATCGCGCGCGCGACGACCAGCAGGTGCGCCGCGTAGACGAGCAACGACAGCAGGGGATGGGCCAGCCAGTTCGAGAGGAAGGCCATGAGGGCTCCAGGACGGGACTGCCCGGGAGTCTAAGGTGCGCCGTCGAGTGCCGGCCGTTGCGGGCGTGGCGGACAAGGCAGGGCAGAAATGAAAAACGGGCCGCGAGGGCCCGTGTTTTCTGACTGTCTGGTGGAAGGGGCGTCTGTCAAGGGCCGCATGGATGCTGGCTTTCCCTGGAGCCCGCTGCCAATCCGCCAATCCGTCCCCCTGACCGCTCGGAAGTAGGATACTGCGCGCTATTGTCGCGCTGCTGCGTGTTGCCAGCAGATCGGCGCATGGGTTGTGAGGTATCGGATGGGCTTGGATCGCAACACGACCCTGACGCATGTCTACGGGGTGTTTGCCACAGTCATCAGCGTGGTCGGTGGGGTCGCAATTTTCACGGAAGCGGCGACCTGGCGCGACTATCTGCTGTACGCCTCAGGCTGGGTCAGCGCGGTAATCCTTGGCATCTTGCTGTCTCGGAGCGCCGAGCAGGCGCGCAAGGACGGCATCACGCTGGGCCGGCTCCGCGGGGAGGTTGCATCGTTGCGGGCCACGCTCGAACAGCGCTCTGCGGTTCTCGACTTTCTCGGTGGCCAGATGATGGGCGCCCGGGCGATACCTCGAACCGTGGTCAACGATGAAGGGGAGGAACAGTGATGATCGACGTGGATTTCAGTGCCTACCGATACTTCCCTGCGCTGCGCACGAGGCAAGCGGAGCTTAAGGGACTGGAGAAGCTGGACGCCG
>DASQCX010000824.1:0-2372 GCA_035634455.1 Burkholderiaceae bacterium | reverse complement strand
GGTCGTGCTGTGGCCGCTGCTGCGGCTGTCGGAGTTCCGTCCCTCGACGCTGTTCGACCCGGCGAACCTGCACGTGATGGCCACCTTCGTGGCCGGCTTCCTGCCGCCGGCCACGAACGCCGAGTTCCTCGGCTTCCTGCTGACCGCGACGCTGCAGACGCTGGCGATGGCCACCGCGGGCATGGCGCTGGCGTTCGTCGTCGCGCTGCCGCTGGCCCTGGCGGCGACGCGCTCGCTGTCGGTCGCGGCAGTCGGGCCGGCGGAGGGCCGCTGGCGCGGGCAGGGTATACGGCACGGGGTACGCATGCTGATGGTGCTGCTGCGCTCGGTGCCCGAGGTGGTGTGGGCGCTGATGTTCGTGCGCGCGCTGGGCCTGGGCCCGGCGGCGGGCGTGCTTGCGCTGGCCATCACCTACGGCGGGATGCTGGCCAAGGTCTATGCCGAGATCCTGGAGTCCGCCGACGCGCGGCCGGCGCGCGCGCTGCTGGCCGCGGGCAGCGGGCGGGTCGGCGCGCTGTGCTTCGGGCTGCTGCCGCTGGCGGCGCAGGAGCTGGTGTCGTACACGGTGTATCGCTGGGAATGCGCGGTGCGCGCGGCGGTGGTGATGGGCTTCGTCGGCGCCGGCGGGCTCGGGCAGTTGCTGGACCAGTCGCTCAAGATGCTCTCGGGCGGCGAGGTCAGCAGCATCGCGCTGGTGTTCCTGGCGCTGGTGTTCCTGGCAGACGCGATCAGCCTGGCGCTGCGCAAGGTGCTGGCATGAGGGCCCGCCTGCGCCGCGTCGCCGGGGTCGCGAGCGTCGCCGCGGTGCTCGTGGCCGTGGCCGCGAGCTTCGCGTATCTCGCGGTCGACTTCCGCGGGCTGTTCACGGCCGAGGGGCGGCATGAGATGGCGCGCTTCGTCGCCGAGTTCTTCCCGCCCGACGCCTCGCCCGACTTCCTGCGCCGCGCCGGCTTCGCCGCGCTGCAGACGCTGGCGGTGTCCGTCCTGGGCACGCTGATCGCGATGTTGGCGGGCGGCCTGCTCGCGCTGCCGGCGGCGGGCCGGCTCGGGGCGGCGGGCAAGTGGGGCGCGCGCTTCGTGCTGAGCTTCCTGCGCAGCATGCCCGAGCTGGTGTGGGCCGCGCTGATGGTGCTGGCCGCCGGCCTGGGGCCGTTCGCCGGCACGCTGGCGCTGGCGTTGCACACGACCGGCGTGCTGGGCCGGCTGTTCGCCGAGAGCCTGGAGAACGCCGCGCCCGCGCCCGAGGCCGCGCTGCGCGAGCTGGGCGCGGGGCCGGTGGCGCGCTTCGTCTACGGCACGCTGCCGCAGGTCGCGCCGCAGTGCGTCGGCTACACGCTCTACCGCTGGGAGATGAACATCCGCATGGCGACGATCCTGGGCGTCGTCGGCGCCGGCGGGCTGGGGCAGATGCTGTACTTCCACCTGTCGCTGTTCCAGCAGCCGCAGGCCGCGACGGTGCTCGCCGGGATGATCGTGCTGGTCGTGGCCAGCGACTCGCTGAGCGGCCGGATCCGGCGCGCGCTCAGCGCGCAATCGCATTGAACGCACAATGGACATCATGAGTTCGCAGGACGATTCCCCGCCGGTCGACACCTCGTCGCTGGCCCCGCTGCCGTTCGAGCAGTACGCGCTGATCATCGACGCCCGCTCGCCGCACGAGTACGCGGAAGACCACGTGCCCGGCGCCGTCAACCTGCCGGTGGTCGACGACGCCGAGTTCGCCGAGGTCGGCATCCGCTACAAGACCGACCCGCACGCCGCCTACCTGATCGGCGCGCAGCACTCGTTCCGCAACCTGTCCAGGCACACGGTCGACCTGATCTCGCACTACATGCCGAGCGACCGCTTCCTCGTCTACTGCTTCCGCGGCGGCAAGCGCAGCGCGCTGTGGGCCAGCAACCTGCGGCTGATCGGCTTCCAGGTCGACGTCGTGCCCGGCGGCTGGAAGCGCTATCGCAACTGGGTGCGCGAGTCGCTGGCCGTGCTGCCGCAGCGCTTCGAGTACCGCGTGCTGTGCGGCCCCACCAACTGCGGCAAGACGCGGCTGCTGCAGGCGCTCGCGCGCCAGGGCGAGCAGGTGCTCGATCTGGAGGGCCTCGCCAAGCACCGCGGCTCGCTGTTGGGCGACCTGCCCGGCGAGCCGCAGCCGACGCAGAAGTTCTTCGACACGCTGCTGCTGGACGCGCTGCGCCGCTTCGACCCGGCGCGCCCGGTGTGGGTCGAGGCGGAAAGCCGCAAGGTCGGCCGCCTGCTGGTGCCCGACGAGCTGACCGCGGCGATGCGGCGCGCACGCGCCATCCACCTGGTGGTGCCGATGCCCGAACGTGTCCGCCACTGCCGCGAGGAGTACGCGCACTTCGCGCTCGACCCGA
>DASQCX010000823.1:0-1765 GCA_035634455.1 Burkholderiaceae bacterium | reverse complement strand
GCTCGCGATCGGCCTGATCGTCAAGGCCGGCGGCTTCTCGTTCGACCATGGCATTTCGAAGGACGTGTTGCTCGCGAAGACGAAGGACGCCGGCGTTCCCGGCGAGCCGGGATCGTTCTGGGCGCTGATGGCGGTCGGCGCGACCTGGGTCACCTACTTCGCTGCGCTCTACCTCAACTTCTGCGACTTCTCGCGCTATGCGACGAACCAGGACGCCGTGCGCAAGGGCAACCTCTGGGGCCTGCCGGTCAACCTGATCCTGTTCTCGCTCGTCGCCGGCGTGACGACGATCGCCGCGTTCAAGGTCTACGGCGAGGTGATGCTGCACCCCGACCAGGTCTCGGCCAAGTTCGACAGCTGGTTCCTCGCCCTGGTCGCTGCGGTGACGTTCGCGGTCGCGACGCTCGGCATCAACGTCGTCGCGAACTTCGTCTCGCCGGCGTTCGACTTCGCCAACGTCTTCCCGCGCCGGATCGACTTCAAGAAAGGCGGCTACATCGCCGCCGGCATCGCGCTCGTGCTCTATCCGTTCGCGCCGTGGGAAGGCAACGCGGCCACGTTCGTCGGCGCGATCGGGGCGACGATGGGACCGCTGCTTGGCATCATCCTCGCCGACTACTACCTGCTCGCGAAGGGCGAAATCGACGTCGAGGCGCTCTACCGCGAGGACGGCCGCTACCGCTACCAGGGCGGCTGGAACCTGAACGCGCTCGTCGCCGCCGCGGCCGGCGCGCTGTTCTCGAGCATCCTGCCCAACTTCACTACCTTGCTGCCGTCGTGGTGGGGCATCTACGGCTGGTTCTTCGGCGTCGCGATCGGCGCGATCGCCTATCTGCTGCTGTCGACGCTGACGCGGCGGCCGGTCAAGGTCGCTGCCGCGACGTGAGCGGCTGATCGAAATCGACGTGGTCCCGAGCCCCTGCACGAGCGTCTGCACGATCGATCCGGCGACCGGCTGGTGCGCGGGGTGCCTGCGCACGATCGACGAGATCGCGGCCTGGGGCAGCCTCGACGACCGCGCCAAGAGCGCCGTCTGGAAGGTGCTGCCGGAGCGGCGCGCCGAACACGACCGTCGCGCCGCGGTCGACGCCTCCGCCGCCAGCGAGGCCGCGCCATGACGCCGATCGACTTCTGGTTCGACCCGATCTCGCCGTATTCGTATCTCGCGTTCGAGCGGCTGCCCGAAGCGCTGGTCGGGCTCTCGTACGCCGTCGCGTACCGCCCGATCGTGTTCGGCGCGCTGCTGAAGGCGCTCGCGCACAAGGGGCCGGCCGAGATCGAGCCGAAGCGCGCGTGGACGTTTCGCCAGGTGCACTGGCTGGGGCACCGCGCCGGCATTCCGATCGCGACGCCGGCGCGCCATCCGTTCAACCCGCTCGCGCTGTCGCGGCTGCTCTGGGCCACCGCGGCCGACGGCGCGACGCCGTCGCGCTGGGCGTGCGAGACCGTGCTGCGCCACGTCTGGCGCTCCGAAGGTGCCGACGCCGAGGATCCGGCGCGCGTCGCCACGCTCCGTGCGACGCTCGCGCCGCGCCGCGATCCGGCGTCGGACGAGGTCAAGCGGCAGCTCCGCGAGGCGACCGACGGTGCCCTCGCGCAGGGCGTCTTCGGCGTGCCGACGATCGGCGTCGGCGACAAGCGGTTCTGGGGGTTCGATGCGCTCGAGATGGTCGCCGCGCTGCTGAAGCACGATCCCTGGTTCGACGCGCCGCACTGGGAGCGCGAAGGCGCCCCGCGCGCCGGCGTGCGGCGGTCGTGAGGCCGC
>DASQCX010000822.1:0-6870 GCA_035634455.1 Burkholderiaceae bacterium | reverse complement strand
GATGGCGTCCGTGCCGTACAGGGCGGAGGCGCCGTCGCGCAGCACTTCGACGCGCTCGATCGCGGCGAAGGGAATGGTGTTGATGTCAGGGGCGGAAGCCGTGAACGCGCTGTTGGCGATGCGGCGGCCGTTCAGCAGCACGAGGGTCTTGTTGTAGCCCAGGCCGCGCATGTCGGCGTACGAGCCGCCACCGGTGCCGGCACCGACGGCTTGCGAGGAGGTCTGCTGGACCTGCACCGAGCTGACCTGCTGCAGGACTTGCTCGACGCTGGTGAGGCCGGCCTTCTTCAGGTCATCGGCCTTGATGACGGTGACGGGAACCGAGGTCTCGGCGTCGACGCGCTTGATCGACGAACCGGTGATCTCCACGCGCTGTACGCTGGAATCCTGGGCGAAAGCGCCCGGCGCGGCGGCCAGCAGGCCGGTGCCGAAAGCCATGAGAAGACCGGTGCAGATCTTCGTACGTTGGAACATGGGGTTCCCTCCTGAGGGGGTGGAAAGGTTGATCGATAGACCCAGCCTGACAAGCGCGTCCTGTTCCGGTTTGTGAACGGCTGATGACGCACCAATAAAGCTTGTCAAAATATTGTCCATGAACCGCGAGTTCGGCTCACCAACAGAAACCTGTTCCGAACGTTTTCCCTAAGCAAACTGTTGCGAGAATGCAGCGAAACGGATTTCTTTCCGAACGCATGAGCAACACGCCGCGCCCGCCACGGCATCCGACGGAAAAGTTGCTTAACACGATCGGCGCGGATCGCCGTCGCCAAAGCCCGCCGGCGGCGTGCAAAGAGTCCGGTTTCGCGGTTTTTGCGGATACCCCGCCGCGCACGCCCTCCCGGGCGTCGCGGGGTTCCCTAGACAGGATTGATCAGACGGCCAGGTCGAGCCGCGGCACGGCGTCGATCAGCGCCCGCGTGTAGTCCTGCTGCGGATGTTCCAGGACCGACACGCAGTCGCCCTGCTCGACGATTCGACCGGCGTGCATCACGGCGACACGATCGGCGATGTACTCGACCACGCCGATGTTGTGCGTAATGAAAAGATACGACACGCCCAGCTCCTGCTGCAGGTCGTGCAGGAGGTTCAGGATCTGTGCCTGGACCGACACATCCAGCGCCGAGGTGGGCTCGTCGCAGACGATGAGCCGCGGCTGCACCGCCAGGGCACGCGCGATGGCGATGCGCTGGCGCTGGCCGCCGGAGAACTCGTGCGGCCAGCGGGCCAGCGCGTCGCGCCGCAGGCCGACCTGGTCGACCAGGCACTCGATGCGCCTGCGGCGGGCGGCGGCGTCCAGCTCGGGCTGCAGCGCGATCATGCCCTCGTCGAGGATGTCGGCGACGCGCATGCGCGGGTTGAGCGAGGCGAACGGATCCTGGAAGATGATCTGGATCTCGCGCCGCGCCTGGATCAGCGCCTGGCCCGACAGCTCGAACAGGTTGCTCCCCTGCAGCAGCGCCTGCCCCTCGAACGCGGCGATGCCGCGCAGCAGCTGGACGACGGCCTTGCCGGTGGTGGTCTTGCCGCAGCCCGACTCGCCGACCAGCGCGAGCGTCTCGCGCTCGCCGACGGCAAAGGAGATGTCGTCGACCGCGTTGAAGAAGCGCTTGCCCCGCTGCAGCAGCCCGCTGCGGATCGGGAAGCGCACGCGCAGCTTGCGCACGTCCAGCAGGGGCGTCGGCGCCGTCGCGGCGGCGGCCGCGGGCTCGCGCACCATCGCCGCTTCGACTCGGGGCGCCGCGCCCGCCGCCGGTGCGCTGGATGCACCGGGAACGTACAGCAGGCAGCGCACGGAGTGCATGGCTGCGCCGGTCGCGCGCCCGTGCAGTTCGGCCAGCTCGGGCACCGTGCCCGCGCAGTGCGCCATGACGCGGTCGCAGCGCGGCGCGAAGCGGCAGCCGGCGAACTGCTGGGTCAGCACGGGAACGGTACCCGGTATCGCCTGCAGTGGCTGGCCGCGCCGGCGCGCGTCGGGCAGCGCGCGCAGCAGCGCGCGGGCGTACGGGTGCTTCGGATCGGCGAAGAAGTCGTCGGCCCGGGCGACCTCGATGATCTGGCCCGCGTACATCAGCGCGACCCGGTGCGCCATGCCCGCGACGACGCCCAGGTCGTGCGTGATCAGCAGCATGCCCAGCCCCTGCTCCTTCTGCAGCTGCTTGAGCAGGTCCAGCACCTGCGCCTGGATCGTGACGTCCAGCGCCGTGGTGGGTTCGTCGGCGACCAGGAAGTCGGGCTCGGTGGCCAGCGTCATCGCGATCATCACGCGCTGCTTCTGGCCGCCGCTCATGCGGAACGGGTAGTCGTCGATGCGGCGCTCGGGCTCGGGGATGCCCACGCGGCGCAGCCACTCGATCGCCTTCTCGCGCGCCTTGGCCCCGCGCAGCTCGGTGTGCGCCTCGATGGCCTCGACCAGCTGCGCGCCGATCTTCATGACCGGGTTCAGGCTGGTCGACGGCTCCTGGAAGATCATGCCGATGCGCCCGCCGCGCACCGCGCGCATGCCGGACTCGGGCAGCGCGAGCAGGTCCTCGCGGCCGAGGCGGATGTCGCCGCCGGTGATGCGGCCGTTCTCGGGCAGCAGGCGCATCAGCGCGAGCGCCGTCATGCTCTTGCCGCAGCCCGATTCGCCGACCAGCGCGAAGGTCTCCCCGCGCTGGATCGCGAGCGTCAGGCCGTCGATGGCCTTGACCAGGCCGAGCTCGGCGTCGAGCGCCACCTTCAGGTCTTGGGTCTGCAGCATCGGCTTATCCTTGCTTGCGCGCGGCCGGCTTGCGCGTGATGGGCAGGCGCGGGCGGAACGCGCGGGCGCGCGGGTCGAACGCGTCGCGCACGCCGTCCGCGAACAGGTTGACCGCGAGCACCAGCGTCACCATGAAGCCGAACGCGGCGGCGAAGCTCCACCACACCACCGGGTCGAGGCTCATCTCCTTGCGGGCCAGGTTGATCATGCCGCCGAAGCTGTTCATCGACGGATCGACGCCCACGCCCACGTACGACAGCACGGCCTCGTACAGGATCAGCGACGAGAAGTCGAGCACGGTGACGATCAGCATCAGGTGCGCGACGTTGGGGAAGATGTGGCGCACCATGATGCGCGCCGGGCCGACGCCGAAGGCGTTGGCGGCCTGCACGTAGTCGAGCTCGCGCAGCTTCATCGTCTCGGCGCGCAGCAGGCGGCACAGGCCGGCCCAGCCGGTCAGGCCCAGCACCGAGCAGAGCAGGAACAGCTTGACGTCGGCGCGCTCGACGCCGGTCTCGAACATGTCCGGGTGCTTGTCGAGGAACACCTGCACCATCAGCACGCAGGCGGCGATCAGCAGGATGTTGGGCACCGACGAGAGCACCGTGTAGAAGTACTGGATGACCTCGTCGGCCCAGCCGCGGAAGTAGCCCGCCATGATGCCCAGCACCACGGCCAGCGGCAGCGTGGCGATGGTGGCCAGCGAGCCGATGACGAACGCGGTGCGGATGCTCTTGAGCGCCTGGTACAGCACGTCGTTGCCAGTGGTGTCGGTGCCGAACACGTGATAGGCGGCCTTGAGCGAGATCACCACGCCGATCAGCGTCGCGATCGCCACCAGCGTCCACAGCGCGGCGCGCCAGGGAATCTCGCCTTCGTTGCGCCAGACGCTGGCCGCCGTCTCGACGAAGCCGGCGCGACGCGCGCGGGCGAGCAGGCCGAACAGCGCCAGCGCCGCCGCCGCCGCCAGACCCAAGCCGAACACCAGCCCGCTGACGGCGCGCGACAGCAGGTCGCTGTGCCACTGGTGCTCGGGGTCGGACAGGTGGGCGCCGCCGTGCTTCAGGCGCGGCGCCATGCGCACCAGCCGGCCGTTGACCGACACGGTGTCCAGCCAGGGCCTCGTAGGCCAGCGGCCGGGAATAGCTGGTCTCGCGCGACTGCACGAGGTCCGACAACGCGAGGTCCAGCAGCGAATGCGCCTGCACCTCGAACTGCACCGCGTCGGCCGCGGCCCCGGGCGCGGCGGGCAGGCGGCTGCGGTAGTGCACGCTGTCGGCCACCGTCACCGCCAGGCACAGCGCGAGCACCAGCGCCGAGCACATCGCCGGCGCGTCGCGGAAGACCCGGCGCCAGCTCGCGGCAAGGCCGGGCGAGCGCACGACGGCCACGCCGTAGGCGATGCAGAAGGCCAGCAGCGCCCAGACGGTGATGTCCGTCCAGAGGAACACGAACTTGAACATGGCGGCTCAGCCCAGGCGGACCCGGGGATCGACCCAGGTGTAGGCGACGTCGATCAGCACGAACGTCGCGATGTACAGCAGCGAACCGACGAACACCATCGTGCGCACGACGGCGAAGTCCTGCTTGGTGATGGCGTCGATGACGTAGGCGCCCAGGCCCGGCAGGCCGAAGAAGCTCTCGAACACGAGGCTGCCCAGGAACACGTACGGCAGGTACGCGCCGGCGCTGGTGACGATGGGCAGCAGCGCGTTGCGCAGCACGTGGCGGAACAGCACCACGGTCTCGGACAGGCCCTTGGCGCGCGCGGTGCGCACGTAGTCCTTGCCGATCTCCTCGAGGAACATCGCGCGGTACAGGCGCGCCTCCGTGCCCAGGCGCGACAGCAGCGACAGCACGATCGGCAGCACCAGGAACTTGACGACGCTCCAGCCCGGCTCGTAGCCCGAGATCGGCGCGATGCGCAGCAGGCGCGAGAACAGGAACTGCCCGACGATGATGTAGAACAGGCTCGAGATCGACAGCATCAGCACGCAGGCGACCACGCCCCAGAAGTCGAGCCGCGTGTGGCGGAACATCACCAGCAGCAGCGCGAAGGCGGTGCTGGCGAACACCTGCAGCACGAACAGCGGCAGCGCCAGCTGGACGCTGACCCACATGCGCCGCACCACCTCCGGCCCGATGTCGCCCGCGCTCTCGGCGTCCGCGCGGCCGAAGCGCAGTTCGAACAGCGAGACGGAGCGCTCCCAGAAGATGGTTTCGGTGAAGCGCTCGGCGCCCTGCTTCGCGTCGTTGACGTACAGCGGCTTGTCGTAGCCGCGCTCGACCTTCCAGCGGTCGATCAGGTCCTGCGTGACGTGCTTGCCGCCGATGTTCAGCCGCGCCATGTCGTCGGGCGTGTTGACCGTGAAGAACAGGAAGAACGTGAGCAGGTTGACGCCGAGCAGGATGAGCGCGCCGTACAGGCACCGGCGGACGAGGTAGGAGAACATCGGGGCTTTCTTCAGGCGACCAGCACTTCGCCGCGCGCGTTCGTGCGCTCGCGCCGCTTGAAGCTGCGCGCGGCCAGCAGCAGCAGGCCGGCTGCGAGCAGGGTCAGCGCGATCATGGGCCACCAGACGGGCCGGTTCCACGCGGCCTGCGCGCGGACGCGCTCGTCGACGTCCAGGCGCAGGTAGCGGCCGTGGTCGCGGATCAGGATCGCGGGTTTGGAGTTGTAGACCCAGTGCTGCACGGCGGCCGACGAATACGGGAAGTGTCCCCAGGACCAGGGCGCGTCCTTGCGCAGGATCGCCAGCATCTGATCGATCAGCGCCTGCTTCTGCGGCCCGTCCGGCAGGCTCTTCATCTTCGTGAACAGCGCGTCGTACTCGGGATTCTGGTAGTTGGACGTGTTCTCGCCGTCCGACACGCTCTTGGAGTTGGGCCCGTAGAACAGGATCAGGAAGTTCTCGGCGTCGGGGTAGTCGGCGTTCCAGCCTGTCCAGAACACCTGGTGCTTGCCCTTGCGGACCTTGTCCTGGAACTGGTTGTTGTCGGTGGCGCGCACCTCCAGCTGGATGTTGAGCTTGGAGAACTGGCGCACGACCCAGTCGATCTCGCTCTTGCGCTCCGGGGTGGGCAACGCATAGAAGTCGTAGTTGAGCACCAGGGGACGGCCGGTGACGGCGTCGCGACCGTCGGGATAGCCGGCCTCGACCATCAGTTGCTTCGCCTCCTGGAGCGAGCGCCGCACGGGCACGCCATTGATCAGCCGGTGCGTGATCGGGTTGATGCCCTCGGGTGTCTTCTCGCGCGAGCCGAAGATGCCCGCAGGAATCGGCCCCATCGCAGTCATGCCGGCGCGGTTCGGGAAGACCTTCGAGTATTCCTCCCAATCGATGGCGATCGAGATCGCCTCGCGCAGCTTGCGGTGGCGCTCGTCCTCCTGCTGCGTGGCGCCCTTGCCGATCACCGGATCGAGCATGTTGAAGGCGATGACGTAGCTCCAGACGTCGTCGAACTGGTCGAGTCGAAAGCCCTTGGCGTCATAGTCCTTGCGGATCTCCTCGGAGTTCTGCTTCTCGACGACGTACTCGAGCCCCTTGTCGGTGCGCTCGAACACCTCCAGGTCGTAGTAGCCCTGGCGGAACTTGGCGCGCTGGGGCACCTGCTCGCGCTCGCCGACGATGACGATCTTGTCGACGAACGGGGTCTTCTTGCCGCAGTCGTCCAGCAGGCCCGCCGCCTTGTCGGCCTGCGAGCCTTCGCAGGGATAGGGCTCGCCGCGGTAGTTCGGGTTGCGCTCCATCACCTGGCGGCGGTCCTTGAAGTACTCGGTCTCCATATACGGGCCGGTGCCCACGGGCCAGATGTCGTAGGTCAGGCCGTTGGCGGCCATGCCGGGCTGCGCGTAGAACTCCTCGGCCTCCCACGGCACCGGCGCCAGGAAGGTCATCGCCATCCAGTAGCTCCACTGCGGATAGCGGCCCTTGATGCGCACGCGGAACGTGTACCTGTCGGGCGCCGACGCGCCCTCGAGCGGGAACTTGCGGAAGTCGAGGAACGGCCGATCGAGGCTGGCGGGATCCTGGCCGGCACGCAGGCGCGCGTCCTCGCGCCGGATCACGTCGCCGTACGCCTTCAGGCCGAGCACGTACTCGGAGAAGATGCCGTAGATCGGCGTGGTG
>DASQCX010000821.1:0-1534 GCA_035634455.1 Burkholderiaceae bacterium | reverse complement strand
GATGACCGGCACCGCCCGCGTCCCCGGCTGCGCGCGCAGGCGCCGCAACACCTCCAGTCCGCTCACGTCGGGCAATTGCATGTCCAGCAGGATGACCTCGGGCGGCTCTTTCCCGGCTTGTTCCAACCCCGAAGCGCCTGCGCCGGCACGCGTCACGGTCCGACCACGATCTCGTTGACGACCTCCGTGACCCCCGGCGCCGCCAGCGCGGCCGCCAGCGCCGCCTCGCGTTCGGCCCAGGTGCGCACGCGTCCCGCCAGCGCGACACAGGTCCCGGTGACGTGGACGTCGATCCGCCTGGCCTCGCGATCGGCCTGGCGTTCCAGCGCGCGCTGGATGCCGGCGCGGATGTCGGACGCGGCGGCCCGCGACTTCAGGCGCACCTCGTTGACCAGCGCCACGACGCCGAGCAGGTGACAGACGGCCGTCTCGGCCGCCTTGCGCTGGTACGCCCAGTCGACCTCGCCCACCAGCGTGACGTGGCCCTTCTCGACCTGCACCTTGACGGCGCCTTCGGGCACCTGCGAATTCCACGCGAGCGCGTGCTGGCAGGCCTGGACGATATCGGCATCGGTGCGCTCGAAGCCCGGGCGAGGTGCGACCCGGATCGCCAGCGCGACCCCCTGCACGCCGCTGACCCGCAGCGCCGCCCGCTCGGCCGCCAGCTTCTCCGCGTAGCTGCCCAGGGTGCCCGCCAGCTCGACGACCGCGTTGCGGACGCTGACGCCCACGTGCGCCTCGTCGACCACGGGGTCCCACGCCAGCTCTTCCTCGACGTCGGCCTTGATCTGCACATCGCTCTTCATCGCTCATCTCCTGAAATGGCCGCGCATCCAGGTCCGGCAGGACGCGCGCGGCTCGATCGCCGTCCCCTGGCTCAGCGCCTGCCCATCGAACAGGTGTTGACGCCCAAGAGCGAATAGAGCGGGCAGAAGCCCACGAAGCCCGTGGCCAGCGGCACGACGCCGATCCAGGCCCACGGGCCGAGGACCCCCGTCAATGCAGCGGCACAGAGTCCCAAGCCGATGCCGATGCGCGTGATCCTGTCGATGCTGCCTGCGTTCGATTGCATGCTGATCTCCTTGTCGAGGATGCCAGCATGGCACCGGCAAGCGACCCGGCGATTGCTCGCGATCAAGGCGTTTTCAGACGCGCCTTGCCGCCTCGTTCATCCGGCCCGTGACGAGGGCCTCCGTCATCGCATTGACCTGCAGCGACAGCGCCGCCAGCAGGTCGTCGAACGAGATCAGCCCCACCAGGCCGCCGGACTCCGAGACCACCGGAATGCGGCGGACGCCGCGCTCGCGCATGCGATCCAGCACCACGCCCAGCGAATCGTCCTCGCGCACCGTGGCCACCTCCCGCGACATCAGGTCGCCCGCGCGGAGGACTCGCGCATCGAGGCCGAGCGCCACTGCCGAGACGGTGATGTCCCGGTCCGTGAGCACCCCCACCACGCCGGACTCGCCGGCCAGCCTGTCGACGACCACGACACAGCCGACGTGCGCCTCGCGCATGACGCGGGCAGCGGCCT
>DASQCX010000820.1:0-1679 GCA_035634455.1 Burkholderiaceae bacterium | reverse complement strand
CGATCCGCCCGGCGCGCCGCCAGCCGACAACGCGGCCTTCCTGCACGACCCGCTCACGCTGGCCTGCGCCTACGACGAGTCGTTCTGCGGCTTCGAGACGCTCGAGATCGAGCCGGCCATCTTCGACGGCGTCTTCCGCACAAGGGTCTGCGCGGAGCCCGTGCCCGGCAGCTTTCCGCTGCGCTGCGCGACCTCGGTCGACGCGGCTGCGATCCGCGCGCACTTCATGGCGCGCGTCGGCGCGCTCGGCCGCTAGCCCAGGCTGCGCAGCAGCGCCGGCAGCGCGCGCAGATCGCCGATGGTGAAGTCGGGGCGCAGCTCGGGCGCGGCCCAGGGGGCGCCGCGCTTGCGGATGTAGACCGAACGCAGGCCGGCGTTCCGCGCCGCGGCGATGTCGGTGCGCAGCTTGTCGCCGACCAGGATCGCGCGCTCGCGCGACACGCGCAGTCCGGCGAGCACGAACTCGACGATCGCGCGGTCGGGCTTGCGGCGGCCGAAGTTCCCCGACCACACTGCGCAGCCGAAGTGCTGCAGCATGCCCGCGCGCCGCAGCACGTCTGCGTGGTGGCGCCCGGGCATCGCCGTGTTCGAGACCAGGCCCAGCCGGTAGTGGCGCGCCAGCGCCGCGACCACCCCGACGGCGTAAGGATAGGGCGGCGGCGAGGACTCGCGCTTGAACGCGCGCAGGAGCAGCGTGCGCACGGCGGGCGAGCAGTCGCCGAAGACCTGATCCAGGTCGGGCTGCGCCCGCTCGCGCTCGAGCGCGCGATAGGCCTCGCGCAGCGCCTTCGCGCGCGCCACCACGAACGGCTCGGGGTCATCGACGCCCGCGTCGCGCAGGGACGCGAGCAGGGCCGGGTCGCGCACCGCCCGTTCGTAGGTCTGCTGCTCGGGGAGCAGCACGCCGCCCATGTCGAGCAGCACCGCCTGGACGGAGCGGCGACCCACTAAGCCTCTCGTTCTGGGACGACCGTGAGCGCCTTCGACGCGGGCTTGCGCACCATCACCCGCGCCGCCCAGATCGAGATCTCGTACAGGAAGCACAGCGGCACCGAGAGCATGATCTGGCTGGTTGCGTCTGGCGGGGTCAGGATCGCGCCGACGATGAACGCGATCAGGATCGCGTACTTGCGCTGCGCCGCGAGCCAGGCCGGGGTGACGATGCCGGCCAGCGCCAGCGCGACCAGGATGATCGGCAGCTGGAAGGCCAGCCCGAACGCCAGGTACATGCCGGTGCAGAACTGGAACACCGAGGCGGTGGTCCAGCTGGTGTGGACGAAGTCCGCCTCGAGCGAGACGAAGTACTGGAACATCACCGGGAAGGCGACGAAGTAGCCGAACAGGCAACCGACACCGAAAAGTGTAGATGTGGAGATCACGAAAGGCAGCGCCAGCCGCCGCTCGCTCTCGTACAGCCCCGGCGCCACGAAGTGCCACAGGTGCCAGAGCGCCACCGGCATCGCCACGATGAAGCCAGCCAGCACGGCGGTCTTCAGGTAGGTCACGAACAGCTCGCTGGGCGAGACGGCGATCAGCGTGTTGCCCGACGAGCGCACGGCGTTGACCGCCGGCGCCATGATCAGCGCGAACAGCTCCTTCGACCAGAAGCTCGCGACGAAGCCGGCCACCGCCCACACGCCGAACACCCAGAAGAGCCGGATCCGCAGCTCCTCCAGGTG
>DASQCX010000819.1:0-9773 GCA_035634455.1 Burkholderiaceae bacterium | reverse complement strand
GGCGGTGTTCAGCGTCAGCTTCGCCGCGCTGTGGCGCTTCCCGTCGGTGCTGGCCTGGGTGCGCTGGGCCGGCGTCATCAGCGTCTGCGGGGTGCTGATGACCGACCTGTGGGGCCAGACGCACGAGGCCGGCCCGCTGCTGGACAACTACAACGCGCTGACGCTGTGGAACTGGCTGCCGCTGTGCTACGCGATGGCCTTCTTCATGCTGCAATCGCGCCACGCGTTCGTCGCGGCCGCGGCCATGCTGGCGTTCTTCGCGTGGTGCACGCTCGTGCGCAGCGGCGCGGGCACGTCCTACGCGACGCAGGATCGCTCGCTGATGACCAACACGCTGATCTCGCACGCGGTGCTGGTGTCGTGCCTGACCGGGATGGTGTGGCTCAAGCATGTCGTCGCCATGCAGGGCGAGCAGGCCTCGCGGCTGAACCGGCTCGCCGCCACCGACCCGCTCACCGGCCTGGCCAACCGCCGCCAGACGCTGGAACTGCTGGAGCAGCTCGCGCGCGACGCCCGCCTCGAGCGCTCGCCCGTGGTGATGCTGTGCGACCTCGACCACTTCAAGAACGTCAACGACGGCTGGGGCCACGCGATGGGCGACCAGGTGCTGGTGGCCGTCGCGGGCGCGCTGCGCGCGAGCACCCGTGACTCCGACACCGTCGCCCGCTGGGGCGGCGAGGAGTTCCTGATCGTGCTGCCCGACACCCGCGACGCCGAGCCCGGCGAGCTCGCGGAACGCCTGCGCGCCCGCGTGGCGGCGCTGCAGGTGGCCGACCGCCACCAGTGCCCGGTGCCGGTGACGCTGAGCATGGGCATCGCCAGCCTGGCCGCCGGCGAGTCCGGCGAGAGCTGGCTCAAGCGCGCCGACGAGGCGCTCTATCGCGCCAAGGCCGAGGGGCGCGACTGCTGCCGGACGGCGGGGTCACCCGAGGCTTGACCAGCCCTCACGGCGAACCGGGCTTGAAGGTGTCGCACTGCTCGATCTGCCCCGTCTCGTAGCCCTGCTTGAACCAGTGCACGCGCTGCGCGCTGGTGCCGTGCGTGAAGGTGTCGGGCTGGACGGTGCCGCTGGCCTTGCGCTGCAGCGTGTCGTCGCCGATCTGGGAGGCGGCGTTGAGCGCCTGGTCGATGTCGCCGGCCTCGATGATGTTCTTGGTGGCCTGCGCCCGGTTGGCCCAGATGCCGGCGAAGCAGTCGGCCTGCAGCTCCATCCGCACCGACAGCGCGTTGGAGCGCACCTCGTCCGAGCGGCTGCGTGCGGCATCGACCTTGTCCGAGATGCCCAGCAGCTTCTGCACGTGGTGGCCCACCTCGTGCGCGATCACGTAGGCCTGGGCGAAGTCGCCGGGCGCGCCGAGCTTGGTGCGCAGCAGGTCGTAGAAGCTCAGGTCGATGTAGACCTTCTCGTCGCCCGGGCAGTAGAACGGCCCGGTGGCCGACTCGCCCCGGCCGCAGGCGGTGGGCGTGGCGTTGCGGAACAGCACCAGCTTCGGGTCGCGGTAGGTGCCGCCGCGCTCCTTGAACACCTGGGTCCAGACGTCCTCGGTGTCGGCGAGCACGGTGGACACGAAGGCCTTCATGCGGTCGTCCTGCGGCGTGTGGGTGTGCTGGCCGGACGGGACCTGCGCCGGCGCGCTCTGCTGCACCTGCACGCCGCCGCCGCTGAGCAGGCCCAGGATGGTCAGCGGGTTGATGCCCAGCACCCAGCCGCCGATCAGCGCGATGACGATGGTGCCGATGCCGATGTGGCGAACGCCGAACCCGCCGAAGCCGATCCCGCCGCCGCCGCCACCGCCGTCCTGGTCGCGCAGGTCCTCGACGTTGTCGCTCTCGCGCTGGCCTTCCCACTTCATGTGCCGCTCCTCCGCGCCCGGAACGAGGCGCCGTCGGCGCATTATGGTCGGCGGGGGAGCCGTCCGCCCTAGTGGCGCGCCCGCCCCCCGGACGCCTACTGCAGCCCGCCGTGCGAGCCCGGGAACTTGTCGGCGTACTTGGCGATCCACTCGCCGGCCGCCTCCTCGGCGCTGAGTTCGCGGCCCTCCGCGCGAGCGACCGAGCGGCGGTAGTCCTCGATGTAGCAAACCTGCGCCACCATGCGGGCGCGGAAGACGTCCTCGGGTGCCAGGAAGCTGACGCCCAGCTCGTGGCCGGCGCCGTCGCGGCACGGCCGGCACCAGGCGACGCGGGCGCGCGCCTCGAAGGCCGGCTCGACGTAGGGAATGCGCACCTCGATCAGCGACCCCGGCGCCACCGGCGCGTCCGAGTGCACCGCCAGGCCGCCCAGGCTGATGTCCTGCGCCTGGAAGGCGGTCGCGGGCCCGCACTGATCCGTTCGGATCTCGATCGGGACGTCGAGCGGATGCCGGATGAACTGCCGCATGCCTGGTTTCCTGCTGTGCGCCACCGCGGTCCCCACGGGCCCGCCGTCGCTTTTTACAACCCGGGGCGAAGCCCCGCGACGCCAATGGTTGTCCCGCCCAGGCTCGGGCGATGGGCGGATTCGCACGCCGGATGCCGGCCAGTTCCGGCCATCCGCGGGCACGCCGGATGCGGCAGGGGGCCCCGCGGGGCCTCCTGCCAGCTCGACAGCAGCGGCGGGCTTACTTGCCCAGGCCGCCGCTCAGGTAGTCGCGCTTGCCGATCTCGACGCCGCCGTGGCGCAGCAGGTCGTAGGCCGTCGTGATGTGGAAGTAGACGTTGGGGATGGCCCACTGCAGCAGGTAGTCGGCGCCCTTGAACTCGACCTTGCGGTCGCGCAGCTGCAGCACGATGTCGCGCGCCTCCGCGCCCTCGAACTGCGCGGCGTTCAGCGTGTCGAGGAAGGCGATCGTCTTGTCGATGCGGGCCTGCAGCTCGGCGAAGCTCTTCTCGTTGTCCTCGAATTTGGGGATCTCGGCGCCGGACAGGCGGGCGGCCGCGCCCTTGACGTTGTCGGACGCGATCTGCACCTGCGCCGTGAACGGCAGCATGTCGGGATACAGGCGCGCGGTCAGGAACGCGTTCGGGTCGATCTTCTTGGCCTCGCAATGCGCCTCGCCCTTGGCCAGGACGGCGGACAGGTTCTTGAGCATCGCGCGGAACGGCGGCACGGTGGCGGCGTACATGGACAGGGACATGACGGTCTCCGGATGGGGTTGGACGGGAAAGGCCGCCATTAGAGCCGAGCCCGGCCATTCCTGCTGGCGCGGGCCGATCAGCCCTTTTCCGCGTCACGACACCGCCCTAACATCGCGCCATGCGAGCGCCCATCCTCCGTCGAGCCGCCGCGCTGCTGGCCCTGCTGCCGGTCGCCGCGGCCGTGCACGCCCAGGCGGCACCGGCCGCGTCCGCCGCGTCGGCGCCCGCCGAGCGCCGCAACTGGTTCGACGACCCGTTCGTCTCCGCCACGCACGGCCTGCCCGGCTGCCCCGTGCCCGACCCGCCGCTGCTGACCGAGGCCGAGATGCAGCACGAGACGCACTGGCGCGCCGAGCGCGGCACCAGCTGCTACCGCTCCGGGCGCTGTCGGCTGCCCAACGCGTATCTCTACGACAAGGAGATCGTGCCGCGCGTGGTCAAGGCGATCGATGCCGCGGGCGGCTACGCGAACACCTCGATCTGGGTCGAGGGCCAGCGGCGCTGGGTGTGGCTCAAGGGCTGCGTGGCGACGTCCGAGCAGGCCGCCGAGCTGGAGCGCATGGTGCGGCTGATCGACGACGTCGAGGCCGTCATTCCGCAGCTGATCGTCGGCACCACGATGCCGCCAGGCAAACCGATCTATCGGCTGCCGCCCTGACGCTACCTGCTCGGCGGCTGCCAGACGCGCACGTAGTCGACTTCCATGGTCGCCGGGAAGATGGCGTCGTCTACCGGCCCACCGAGGTCGCCGCCGATCGCCAGGTTCAGCAGCAGGAACTGCGGCTGGTCGAACGGCCAGGCGCGCTCGGCGCCGCCAACGCCGACGTCCAGGCGCGGATAGGTCAGGCTGTTGACGCCGTCGACGCCGAAGGTGATGTCGCGCGCCGTCCACAGCATCTGGTAGCGATGGAACGCGCCGCAGGCGTCCGGCACCGTCACCGTGGCGCCGACGCCGTGCGCGCCGCTGCCGGCCGGCGTGTGGACGGTGCTCATCACGCGGCCCGGGTTGCGGCCGATGTGCTCCATGATGTCCAGCTCGCCGTTGGCCGGCCAGTCGCCGTGGCTGCCGAGCGTCCAGATCGCGGGCCAGGTGCCCGGTCCGCAGGGCAGCTTGGCGCGGACCTCGAAGAAGCCGTAGGTCCACTCCGCCAGGCCGCGGGTGATCAGGCGCGCCGAGGTGTACTTCTGCCCGCCCCAGTCGGCCTGCGCCGACGGCGTCTCCCGGCGCGCGGTGATCAGCAGCCGGCCGCCGCGCACCACCGCGTTCCCGCCGCGCGAGCCGGCGTAGTACTGCTGTTCGTGGTTGAACCAGCCGGGCTTGTTGAAATGCGTGTCGTAGGTCCATTTCCTCGGATCGGGCAGGCCGTCGACGTCGAACTCGTCGCTCCACGCCAGCGTCCAGCCGGCGGGCGGCTTCAGCGTCTCGGACGGTGGCGGCGGGTCGGCGGCCGGGGCGAGCGCGGACAGGCTCGCCAGCGATGCCGCGAGCAGCACGCGGCCCGGCGTCGCGGCGCGCCTCATGCGATGCGCCGCCCGGTCTCGTCGAACGCCAGCACCGACGCCGCGACCGGCTGCAACCCCACGCTGGCGCCCGCGGCGAGGTTCGCGTGGCTGCCGTCGACCTTGGCGTGCAGCAGCTCGGCGATGCCGTCGACGCGCAGGTGCAGCACCGAGACGTCGCCCAGGTGCTCGGCCATCGCCACGGTGGCCGGCACGCCCGAGCCCAGCGGCGTCACGCGCAGGTGCTCGGCGCGCACGCCCGCGCGGCGCGCGGCCGCGGGCGCGGCGGGCAGCAGCAGCGTCCACAGCGCGCGGTGCACCGGCGTGGCGTCGTGGCCGGGGACGTCCACCATGTTGATGCGCGGCGCGCCCAGGAAGCCGGCGACGAACTCGTTGGCCGGCGCGTTGTACAGCGCCAGCGGCGCGCCGAGCTGCTCGATGCGGCCGTGGTTGAAGACCGCGATGCGCGTGCCCATCGTCATCGCCTCGACCTGGTCGTGCGTGACGTAGATCATCGTCGTGCCCAGTTCGCGATGCAGGCGCGACAGCTCGATGCGCATGTTCACGCGCAGCGCGGCGTCGAGGTTGGACAGCGGCTCGTCGAACAGGAACACGCGCGGCTTGCGCACGATGGCGCGGCCGATGGCCACGCGCTGGCGCTGGCCGCCGGACAGCTCCCTGGGCAGGCGCCCGAGCAGGTCGACTATGCGCAGCACGTCGGCCGCGCGCCGCACCTGCGCGTCGCGCTCCTGGCGGCCGACGCCGGCCATCTTCAGCGCGAAGCCCATGTTCTCCGCGACCGTCATGTGCGGGTACAGCGCGTAGTTCTGGAACACCATCGCCGCGCCGCGGTCGGCCGGCCGGATGTCGTTGGCGCGCTGGCCGTCGATCAGCAGGTCGCCGCCGTCGATCGCCTCCAGGCCGGCGATCATGCGCAGCATCGTCGACTTGCCGCAGCCCGAGGGCCCGACGAAGACCAGGAACTCGCCGTCGTCCACCTCCAGGTCGATGCCCTGGATGACGTCGACCGCGCCGAAGGACTTGCGCACGTCGCGCAGGCTGACGCTCCCCATCGTCAGGCTCCGGTCCCGCGCAGCGCGCGGCAGCGCGCGACCAGGTCGCGGAACCACAGCGCGCTGTCCTTGGGCGTGCGCGCCAGCGTGCCGTAGTCGACGTGGACGATGCCGAAGCGCTTGGCGTAGCCGCTGGCCCACTCGAAGTTGTCCATCAGGCTCCAGACCATGTAGCCGGCCATCGGCACGCCCTGCGCCAGCGCCTGGCCGACGGCGCGGATGTGCGTCGCGAGGTAGTCGGTGCGGTCGGCGTCGTGCACCCGGCCGTCGACCGGCGCGTCGGGGAACGCGCCGCCGTTCTCGGTGATGTAGGTGGGCGGCAGCGCGTAGTCGCGGTGCATCGTCAGCAGCAGCTCGCGCAGGCCGTCGGGGTAGATCTCCCAGCCCATGTCGGTCTTGGGACAGGGCTTGTGCTCGGGGCCGACCGGGCCCTGCGCGCTGGCGAGGTGGCGCGAGTAGTAGTTGATGCCGAGGAAGTCCAGCGGGGTCGCGATGGCGGCCATGTCGCCGGGCTGCACCGCCGGGGCGTCGTCGCCGAGCTCGTCCCATACCTGCGCCGGGTAGGTGCCCTTGAACAGCGGGTCGGCGTACCAGCGGCGGCCGCGGGCGTCGTCGAGGCGGGCCTGCGCGGCGTCCTCCGGCGAGCCGGTCAGCGGCATCGTGTGGGCCATGTTCAGCACGATGCCCAGCCGGGCGCGGGCGCCCTCGGCGCGCAGCGCGCGCAGCGCCAGCCCGTGGCTGAGCAGCAGGTGGTGCGCGACCTGGTGGGCGACCTTGCGCGACTTGACGCCCGGCGCGAACGTGCCTTCCGCATGCCCGAGCCACGCGACGACCCAGGGCTCGTTGTGCGTGGTGATCGCGGCGGCGCGGTCGCCCAGCCGGCGCTGGATGCCGAGCGCGTAGTCGACGAAACGGTGCACGGTATCGCGCGCGGCCCAGCCGCCCTTGTCCTGCAGCGCCTGCGGCAGGTCCCAGTGGTTGAGCGTCAGGTGCGGCGCCAGGCCGCGGCGCAGCAGTCCGTCGACCAGGCGGTCGTAGAACGCCAGGCCCTTCTCGTTCCACGCGCCCTCGCCCGCGGGCTGCACGCGCGGCCACGAGATCGAGAAGCGGTACAGGTCGACGCCCAGGCCCGCGATCAGGTCGAGGTCGGCATCGAGCCGGTGGTAGTGGTCGCAGGCGACGTCGCCGTTGCTGCCGTCGGCGATCGCGCCGGGCTGGCGGCAGAAGCGGTCCCAGATCGATTCGCCCTTGCCGTCCTCGAAGGCCGCGCCCTCGATCTGGAAGGCGCTGGTGGCCACGCCCCAGGCGAAGTCGGGCGGGAACTGGCTGGCGAGATCGTTGATGTTGTCGGGCATGGCTACTTCACGGCGCCGGCGGTCAGTCCGGCGATGAGTTGGCGCGAGGTAATCGCGAACAGGACGATGAGCGGGAGCGTGGCGATGGCGGAGCCGCACATCAGCGCGCCCCACTCGGTGTTCATCGTGGACTGCAGGCTGCGCAGCGCGAGCGGCAGCGTGTAGTTCGGCACGCTGCGCATCACGATCAGCGGGTTGATGAAGTTGTTCCAGGACTGGATGAACGTGATCAGCGCGAGCGTGCCCAGCGCGGGCTTCATCAGCGGCAGCACGATGCGCCAGTAGATGGAGAACTCGCCGCAGCCGTCCATGCGCGCGGCCTCGACCAGTTCCCTGGGCACGGCCGAGGTCGCGAACTGGCGCATCAGGAAGATGCCGAACGCGCTGGCGGCGCCGGGCACGTACAGCGCGCGCTGCTGGTCGATCCAGCCGAGGGCGTCCATGATCATGAACATCGGGATCATGTTCATGAACGACGGCAGCAGCATCGTGGCCATCACCAGCGCGAACAGCGGCTTCTTGAAGCGGAACTCCATCAGCGCGAACGCGTAGCCGGCCATCGAGCAGAACAGCAGCGTCAGCACGGTGGCCATCAGCGCCACGTAGACGCTCCAGCCCAGGTTGCGCCAGAACGGCAGGCGCTCGGTCAGCAGCCTGAAGTTGGCCGCCAGGTCGTCGCCGAACCACAGCGGCGGCGGCAGGTTGAAGATCTCGCCGCGCGAGTGCGTGGCGAACACGAACATGAACCAGAACGGCGCCAGCATGAACAGCGCGCCGACGGCGACGATCAGGTAGGCGCCCCGGCGCGCCGCGCGCGCGCCGGGGCCGTCGCGGCCGACGGCGGCTGCGGGGGTGGTTGCGGCAGCGCTCATGCGCCCCCCTTTCGCGCCCGGAAGGCGACGTTCGTGATCCAGGTGAGCAGGGCCACGACCAGGAACAGCAGCCAGGACATCGCGCTCGCGCCGCCGAAGTCGTTGAAGTCGAAGGCCTCGCGGAACAGGTAGACCGCTGACGTCATCGCCGACTGCTGCACGCCGCCCTTGCCGCCGGTCAGGATGAACGGCTCCTCGAACAGCTGCAGCCCGCCGATCACGCTCAGCGTGACGCCGAAGAAGATCATCGGCCGGATGCCGGGCAGCGTGACGTGGAGGAACTGCCGCCAGCGGCTCGCGCCGTCCAGCGTGGCGGCCTCGTACTGCTCGCCGGGGATGGTCTGCATCGCCGCGAGGTACAGCACCGTGTTGAAGCCGACGTAGCGCCAGAACACGATGAACGCGATCGCGGGCTTGACGTGCGTCACGTCGTGCAGCCAGTCGATGTGCGCCATGCCGAACAGCTGCGCGAGTGCCGCGTTGATCAGCCCGTAGTCCTGCGAGAACAGCGCGTTGAACATGATCGCGATCGCGACCGTGGACGTGATGTAGGGCAGGAAGTACACCGCGATCACGCCGTCGCGCAGGCGCTTGAACGCGACGTGGATGAAGGCCGCCAGCGGCAGCGCGACCAGGTGCTGCGGCACGCCGGAGGCGACCGCCAGCCACAGCGTGTTGCGCAGCGCCTTCCAGAACCAGGCGTCCTGCAGCGCGAACGCGAAGTTGGCCAGGCCGACGAACTCCATCGCCTTCAGCCCGCCGGTCGGCTCCCAGGACTGGAACGCGAGGTACAGCGAGAAGCCCAGCGGGAACACGCCGAACACCGCGAACAGGATCAGGAACGGGCTGATGAAGACGTACGGCGCCCACTTGGGCGACAGGCGGAGGAAGGCGGGCAATCGCATGTCAGCGCCGCCCGGCCGCCCGAAGGCGCTGACCGCCCCCTTGGGGGGCAGCGAACGAAGAGAGCGTGGGGGTAGTCATTTTCAGCGGCGGGCGCGCAGTTCGAGCAGCCGCGCCACGTCGGACAGCGCCTGGCGGATGTCCATGCCGTCGTCGAGCACGCTGTCGAGCGCGGCGTTGACGGCGTCCTCGGCGAACTTGGCCTGCTTGTGGACGGCGGTGGCGGTGATGTGGCGCGCGGCCTCGCGCCAGAGCACGCGCGCGCGCTGGCCGCCCAGGAAGGGCTGCGGCTCGTCGATCAGCGGGGCGTCCTGCGCGGCCAGCAGCGCGGGGAACGCGTCCTGCGTCCTGAGCGCGGCGAGCTGGCGCGCGGGGTCCAGCGTCATCATCTCGATCAGCTCCCAGGCCAGCGCCTTGCGCTCGGGGTCGGAGTCGCGCGGGATCGCGTAGTAGGTGCCGCCGTAGGACACCCAGGTGCTTTCGGGCAGCTGCGCGGCGCGCCACAGGCCCGCGGTCGCGGGCGCCACCCAGTTGGCCAGCTGCCCCACCATCCAGGAGCCGCCCAGCTCGGTGGCCGTGGCGCCGCGGCGGAAGGCCTCGGCCCACTCGTTGCTCCAGGTTTCGAGGCGGCCCTCGAGGTGGTTGCGCCGCATGCGCAGCGCGAGCTCGAAGGCGCGGTGGAAGCGCGGCGTGTCCACCAGCACGTTCGAGTCGCTGTCGAAGTAGATGCCCTGGCCCTTGCGCAGGCCGCCGCGGATCATCAGGTCCTTGAAGGTCCGGACATTGCCGATCAGGTTGGCGCCGGTCGCCTTCTTGATGCGGATGCCGGCGTCGACGTACGCGTCCCACGACGGCTGCAGGTCGCTCGCGGCCAGGCCGGCGCGATCGAGCAGGTCCTTGCGATAGAGCATCGTGCCCGGGCCGATGTCGGTCGGCGCGGCCACCACCTGGCC
>DASQCX010000818.1:0-1744 GCA_035634455.1 Burkholderiaceae bacterium | reverse complement strand
AATCGGGGTGGCGGTGGTCGTCGCGGCCATCGGAGCGGCCTTCGCGATCAAGGCCGGCAGGGGGAGCGCCGCGGTGCCGGCGAGCGCCGCGATGGCGGCCAACGCGCCCGACGCCGGCGCCAGCGAGGTGCCGCTCGACTTCACGCCCGGCGAGGCGGCCAGGCCGCTGACGCTGGCGCTGCCGCAGGTCGTCGAGTTCTCGGGCCCGCTGGTCGCGCCCAACACCGCCATCGTGCGCGCCAAGGCCACGGGCACGCTGCTGGCGCTGGACGTGCAGGAAGGCCAGCGCGTGAAGGCCGGCGAGTCGCTGGGCCGCATCGACGTCAGCGAGCTGCAGAGCAAGGTCGCCGAGCGCGCCGCCAACCTGGCCGCGGTCAAGACGACACTGGCCCAGGCCCAGCGCACGCACGAATCCAACATCGGCCTGGCCAACGACAAGTTCATCTCGCCCATCGCGCTCGAGAACTCGAAGTCCTCGCTCGACAGCGCCAAGGCACAGGTCGCCGCCGCCGAGGCCACGCTCGACAGCGCGCGCATCGCGCTGCGCGACGCCTCGCTGGTCGCGCCGATCAGCGGCATCGTGTCGAAGAAGTACGTCGTCGCCGGCGAGAAGGTCACGGCCGAGCAGCAGGTCGTCACGATCGTCGACCTGCGCCTGCTGGAGCTGGCCGGCACGGTCGGCACGCAGGAGGTCGGGCGGCTGACCACCGGCATGCCGGCGACGCTGAAGATCGAGGGGCTGGACAAGCCGATGGACGGCAAGCTGGCCCGCATCGCGCCGGCCGCCGAGGCGGGCACGCGCTCGATCGGCGTCGTCGTCCAGCTGCAGAACCCGAAGGAGACGCTGCGCGCCGGCCAGTACGCGGTCGCGCAGGTGCAGATCGGCGACGCGACGCCGCGCCTGACGGTGCCCATCAGCGCCATTAGCTCGGCCTCGGGGCAGGAGTACGTGTGGACGGTGGAGAACGGCAAGCTGCTGCGCCGCACCGTCACCACGGGCCGGCGCGACCCGGTCAAGGGCCGCGCCGAGGTGCTCGAGGGCCTGACGGCCGACGCCCCGGTGCTGGGCGCGCGCTTCGACAACCTGCGCGAAGGCGCCAAGGCGCGCGTGGTCGCGGTCGCGACCGCCGCCACGCCCAAGCCGCTGCCCCAGGCCGCCGCCACCCGCTGACCTGCGCCGTTCCCACGGCTTCGACTCGAGGAGAGTTCCCATGTGGATGACGCGCGTCTCCATCAACAACCCCGTCTTCGCGACCATGGTCATGGTGGCGCTGTGCGTGCTGGGGTTGTTCTCGTACCAGCGGCTGGGCGTCGAGCAGATGCCCGACATCTCGCCGCCGGTCGTCTTCATCGCCGTGCAGTACCCGGGCGCGTCGCCCGGCGCCGTCGAGACCGAGATCACCAAGCCGCTGGAAGATGCCCTGAACGGCATCGCCGGCGTCAAGATGATCCGCTCCAACAGCTACGAAGGCCGCAGCGAGACCGTGGTCGAGTTCAACCTCGACGCCGACCTGAACCGCGCGACGCAGGACGCCCGCGACAAGGTCGCGACCGTGCAGTCCTCGTTCCCGAAGGACGCCAAGCCGCCGTTCGTCGGCCGCTTCGACGGCGACAACGCGCAGCCCACCGTCGTGCTCGCGCTGCTCGCCACCGACCGCAGCGACCGCGAGCTCTCCCTGATCGCCGACCAGACCGTGCAGAAGCGCCTCACGAGCGTGGAGGGCGTGGCGCGCGTGCAGTCCTA
>DASQCX010000817.1:0-2992 GCA_035634455.1 Burkholderiaceae bacterium | reverse complement strand
CCTCGTCGCGCCGGAACACCTGCGCTCGTCGTGCCTGTTCCACGGCCGCGCGGGCTGCACGCTGCCGCGCGAGCGCCGCTCGGACGTCTGCAACCAGTTCGCCTGCGACGCGCTGGAGCAGGCGCGCGACATCGCGGGCGTGGATCCGCGAGCCGTCGTCGTGGTGGGCATCGCCGCGTCGCACGAACTGCGCGGCGCGGCGGTCGTGACCGCGGACGGCGTGCACAGGCTGGACGCCTGATCGCGCCGGGATGAAAAAAGCCGCGCGTCCGGAGGAACGCGCGGCCCGCCCAACGACGCGGGTTGCTTGTCATTCCTCGTCGTAATAGTCCGGCACCATCATCTCCTCGGGCACGGCCTGGCGCGAGTAGTCCTCGTGGCGCAGGCGCTCGGGCAGGTGCACGGGCGGGTGCTCGATCTCCGTGTACGGGAACTGGCCCAGCAGGTGGCGGATGCAGTTCAGGCGCGCCAGCTTCTTGTCGACGGCCTGCACCACCCACCACGGCGATTCGGCGCTGTGGGTGCGCTCCAGCATCACTTCCTTGGCCTTGGTGTACTCCTCCCAGCGGCGGCGGCTCTCGAGGTCCATCGGGCTCAGCTTCCACTGCTTGAGCGGGTCGTGGATGCGGCTGAGGAAGCGCAGCTCCTGCTCGTCGTCGGTGATCGAGAACCAGTACTTGATCAGCTTGATGCCCGAGCGCTGCAGCATGCCCTCGAAGGCCGGCACGGAGCGGAAGAACTCCTCGTACTCGTCGTCGGTGCAGAAGCCCATGACGCGCTCGACGCCGGCGCGGTTGTACCAGCTGCGGTCGAACAGCACCATCTCGCCGGCGGCCGGCAGGTGCGCGGCGTAGCGCTGGAAGTACCACTGCGTGCGTTCGCGGTCGTTGGGCGCGGGCAGGGCGACGGTGCGGCACACGCGCGGGTTCAGGCGCTGCGTGATGCGCTTGATGACGCCGCCCTTGCCGGCCGCGTCGCGGCCCTCGAACAGGATGACGACCTTCTGGCGCGTGCCGGCCACCCAGTCCTGCAGCTTCACGAGCTCGCCCTGCAGCCGGAACAGCTCGCGGAAATAGCGCACGCGCTCGCCGCCGTCCTCGCCGCTGGCGTCCAGCGGATCGGCGACGAGGCGGTCCTCCATCTCCATCTCGATCTCTTCGTCGTAGCCGTCGACGAGCTCGCGCTCGATGCGGCAGCGCATCGCGTCCTGGTCGAAAAGTGCGTTCATGGCGGTCCCTCCCGGATCAGAACAGCTTGGCGAACAGCCAGTACAGCGAGCCGGACAGCACGACCGCCGCCGGCAGCGTCAGCACCCAGGCCATCGCGAGGTTGCGGATCGTGGCCCACTGCAGGCCCGACCTGTTGGCCGCCATCGTGCCCGCCACGCCGGACGACAGCACGTGCGTCGTCGACACCGGCAGGCCGAAGTTGTCGGCCAGGCCGATCGTGAACATCGCCACCAGCTCCGCCGAACCGCCCTGCGCGTAGGTCAGGTGCGACTTGCCGATCTTCTCGCCGACGGTCACGACGATGCGCTTCCAGCCCACCATCGTGCCCAGGCCGAGCGCGATCGCGACGGCCACCTTCACCCACAGCGGGATGAACTTGGTCGCGCCGTCGATGTTCTTCTTGAACGCCATCAGCTTGGCGTGCGTGTCGGCGTCGAGCCTGACGCCGGCGTCCTTGTCGACCAGGCGGATCGTCTCCGAGGCCAGGTACATGTCGTTGCGCACGTTGGCGACGGCGGCCGCGGGCACCTTGGCCAGCGTGTCGTGCTGCTGCACCTGGTCGCCGATCGAGCCGGCGATGGCGGCCAGCGCGGGCAGGGTGGCGGGCTCGACGACCTTGGTGCGGACGTAGTGCGACAGCGTCGCGCGGGCGTCCGCGTCCGTCGGCGCGGCGCCCGGTGCGTTGGCGTTCAGCGAGGCCTGCGTCGCGTGGGCGACGATCGCGAACTGCGTGGTCTGGTCGGCCGGCATCGCGCGGTTGAGCGCGTACGAGATCGGCACCGTGCCCACCAGGATCAGCATGATCAGGCCCATGCCCTTCTGGCCGTCGTTGGAGCCGTGCGAGAACGACACGCCCGTGCAGGTCAGCACCAGCAGGCCGCGGATCCACCACGGCGGCGGCGCGTTGCCCTGGGGCGCCTCGTACAGCGCCTTGTTCTTGACCAGCGCGCGCACCACCAGCAGCAGCAGCGCCGACAGGACAAAGCCGATCAGCGGCGACAGCAGCAGCGAGTAGCCGATCTTGATCGCCTGCGACCAGTCGACGCCGCTGGTGCCGTCGCGGCCGTGCATCAGCGCGTTGGCCACGCCCACGCCGATGATGGAGCCGATCAGCGTGTGCGACGACGACGCCGGCAGCCCCAGCGCCCACGTGCCCAGGTTCCACACGATGGCCGCGATCAGCAGCGCGAACACCATCGCGAAGCCGGCCGACGAGCCCACCTGCAGGATCAGTTCCACCGGCAGCAGCGAGATGATGCCGAAGGCCACCGCGCCGCTGGACACGAGCACGCCCAGGAAGTTGAACATCCCCGACCACACCACCGCCACCTGCGGCGGCAGCGAGTTGGTGTAGATCACGGTGGCGACCGCGTTGGCGGTGTCGTGGAAGCCGTTGACGAACTCGAAGCCGAGCGCGATCAGCAGCGCCAGGCCCAGCAGCACGAACGGCCAGATCGCCGTGGCCTGCTCGCCGGAGCCGGCGTAGTCGGTGGCGATGCTCCAGGCGGTGTAGCCCAGGCCGGTCAGCAGCAGGGCGGCGAACACGATCCACGTGGCCGCGCCGGGCTTGTGGTCCAGACGCGGGCGGCTGGGTGCGGCCAGTCCGCCGGGCATCGAGCCGACATTGGTATTCATGGTGGCAATCCCTCTTCTTGACTTGACGTGAGACAACCGGTGGATGCTGGGCCGGGTGTGTGACACCGGGGTGACAGGCATCCGAAAGGAAAGGCGCCGGTCGCCGGCGCGAAGGCCCGGTGGGCGTC
>DASQCX010000816.1:0-3902 GCA_035634455.1 Burkholderiaceae bacterium | reverse complement strand
CGCTCGCGAAGGAGTACGGCGCCGCGCACGCGATCAACTACCGCAGCGAGGACTTCGTCGCCCGCGTGCGCGAGATCACCGGCGGCAAGGGCGTGAAGGTGGTCTACGACTCGGTGGGCAAGGACACCTTCGACGGCTCGCTGTCCTGCCTGCGCCCGTTCGGGCTGATGGCGGTGTTCGGCAACGCGTCGGGCGCGCCGGCGCCGGTGTCGCCGGGCGTGCTCGCGGCCAAGGGCTCGCTGTACCTGACGCGGCCCACGCTGTTCACGCACCTGGCCACGCGCGAGCGCACGCAGGCGATGGCCGACGAGCTGTTCGAGGTGGTGCGCGCGGGCACCGTCAAGATCCGCATCGACCAGCGCTACCCGCTCGCGCAGGCCGCGCAGGCGCAGCGCGACCTCGAGGCGCGCCGGACGACCGGCTGCAGCGTGCTGCTGACGTGACGGGATAATCGGGGCCCGTCCCCGATCGCCTTCGTCCATGCCGCCTCCGAACATCTTCCAGCGTCCCGCGCCGCGCCCTGCCGCGCCCGCGGGCTCGCTCGTCGCCTTCGACGTGCAGCGCGCGCTGATGCTGCACCAGTCCGGCCAGGTGGCGCAGGCGGCGGAGATCTACGCGAAGGTGCTGCAGTCCGTGCCGGACCAGTTCGAATGCCTGCACTACCTGGGCGTGGCGCACGTGCAGCGCGGCACGCCGGCGCAGGCGCTGCCGTTGCTGGAGCGCGCGCTGGCGCTGCGCGCCGGCGACGCCTCGCTGCAGTCCAACCACGGCCTGGCGCTGCTCGCGCTCGGCCGCCATGCGGCGGCGCTGGCCAGCCTCGACCGCGCGCTCGCGCTGCGTCCGGGCATGGCCGAGGCGCTCAACAGCAAGGGCTGGGCGCTGCGCGCGCTGCATCGGCTGGAGGAGGCGCTGGCCTGCCTCGACCAGGCGCTGAAGGCCAATCCGAAGTTCGTCGAGGCGCAGCAGCGGCGCGCCATCGTGCTAGGCGAGCTGGGCCGCGACGAGGAGGCGCTGGCCGCCTTCGAGCGCCTGCTGGCGCTGCGCCCGGACGACGCCGACGCCCTCGGCAACCTGGGCACGCTGCTGACGCGCGTGGGCCGCACCGCCGACGCCCGCGCGGCGCTGGCGCGCGCGATCGCGCTGGCGCCACGGGCGATGACGCATCGCATCAAGCACGCCGTGGCCTGGCTGCCGCTGGTGCGCGCGGCGGACGAGGACCTCGCGCCCGGCCGCGCCGCGTTCGAGCGCGAGGTCGACGCGATGCTGGCCGATGCGCAGGCCGGCCCCGTGGCGCACCCCGAGGTCGCGGTCGGCGCGGCGCAGCCGTTCTACATTGCCTACCAGGAGCTCGACAACGTCGGACCGCTGTCGCGCTACGGCCGGTTGTGCGCCGCGTTGATGGCGCTATGGGCCGCCGCGCAGCCGGCGGCCGCGCCGTCGCCCGCGGCGGCGACTGCGCGGGTGCGCGTGGGCATCGCGTCCTCGCACATCTTCGCGCACTCGGTGTGGCAGGCGATCGTGCGCGGCTGGGTCGAGGAGCTCGACCGCGAGCGCTTCGAGGTGGTCGTGTTCCACCTCGGGCACACGCACGACGCGGAGACGGCGTTCGCGCGGGAGCGGGCGCAAGAGTTCGTGTCCGGCGCGCGCAGCCTGGCCGACTGGGTGGCGGCGATCCGCGACGCCCGCCTGGACGTGCTGATCTACCCCGAGCTGGGCATGGACGCCCTGACGCCCAGGCTGGCCGCGCTGCGGCTCGCGCCCGTGCAGGTAGCGAGCTGGGGCCATCCCGAGACCACCGGCCTGCCGACGCTGGACCACTACCTGTCGGCCGAGCGCTTCGAGAGCGCCGAGGCGGACGCGCACTACAGCGAAGCGCTGGTGCGCCTGCCGGGCCTGGGCTGCTGCGTCGCGCCGGCTGCCGTCCGTCCCGCCGACCAGGCCGCCGCGGTGACGCGCGCGGAACTCGGCGTGCGCGACGACGCCACGCTGATCGTGTGCGGGGGCACCCCGTTCAAGTACACGCCGGAGCACGACGCGGTGCTGGTGCGCATCGCGCAGCAGGTGCCGGCTGCGCAGTTCCTGTTCTTCCGCAACGCGGTCGCCGCGCCGCTGACCGAGCGCCTGATGGCGCGCCTGGCCGCCGCCTTCGAGGCGCACGGCCTCGATCCGGCCGCGCACCTGGTGCTCGCGCCCTGGCTGGAGCGATCGCGCTTCTTCGGCGTGCTGCTGCAGGCGCAGCTGTTCCTGGATTCGGTCGGCTTCTCCGGCTTCAACACCGTGATGCAGGCCGTCGAATGCGGCCTGCCGGTGGTGACGCAGCGCGGCCGCTTCATGCGCGGACGCCTGGGCAGCGGCATCCTGGAACACCTGGGCCTGGACGACCTCGTCGCCGCCGACGACGACGCGATGGTGGCGCTGGCCGTGTCCCTCGCGCGCGACGCGCAGGCGCGCGCCGACGTGCGTGAGCGCCTGCTCGCGCGCCGCGAAGCGATGTACGGCGACCTGGCACCCATCCGCGCGCTGGAGGAACACCTCCAGCGGTGGGCCGGGCGATCCTGAGCGCTCAACCCCACGCCCGCGAAAGGACCTCGTCCAATGCGGCGATGATGGCGTCCCCCGCGTTGGCAAGCGAGGCGACCGGTGCGCCCAGCTTGCGGACGTCGACCGACACCATTTCAAACGGGTTCAGCACCAGCCGGCGGCCTTTCACGGTGACGATCGGCGTGGTGTCGGAATGCGGAATCCTGACCGACGTTCGCCTGTCGCCGTCGGCCAGCAGCGGAATCACCAGTCTCCGGCCGAGCTTGTCGAATGCGGCCGATTGCACGACGACCACATAAGGGATCGCAGTCTGGTTGATGCCCGGATTGCGATGGACATCGAACTGGCTCATAGCGTCGAGTGCTCGTCGGCGAACGAGCCGTGTCGCGCATTGAAGCGGTTGAGCGCTTCGCACACTTCGTCGCGCAGCGCCTGCCTGCCCCACCGCGCCGCCCGTTCGCGGGCGACGAACTCGGCGAGCAGGCCGTCCACCGTCGCCGACAGGTTGCCGGTGAATTCCCGCGCGTGCTCGACGTTGGCCTCGCTCAGCGTGAGATTGAACGGTCTCTTCGACGTGGGGGTGGATGTCATGGCGACCCTTCATGCGCATGCGATGCGCATGATGTTAACGCAAACCGCGGAAAGAACCCCTGTCTTCAAACCCCGTCCGGCGCCTCGGTCTCGATGAAGGTCATCTTGTACGACTGGTCGGACTCGGCCAGCGTGCGGAAGCCCATGCGCGCGTAGAGCCGCGCCGCCGGGTTCTGCTTGAGCACGCTCAGGTGCAGCAGCGCGCCGGCGTGGCGCGCCTCGGCGATCACCGCGCGCAGCACCGTCCCGCCCAGGCCGTGGCCCTGGTGCGCGGGTGTGATCTGGAACTGCTCGATCGTCCAGGTGTGGGTGTCCTGGATCAGCTTGATCACGCCCACCGGATGGCCGTCGAGCTCGATGATGGTGGCCGCGTCGAGGCGGTCGCGGGCCCGCTGGCAGTGCTGGCCGACGCTCACCGCCAGGCCCTGGCGCGCGAAGTGCGGCGCCATCGTCGCCAGGCGCAGCTCGACGAGGAAGGGCAGATCGGCCTCGACCGCGGGCCGCAGGCTCGGGGTGGGGGCCGGCGCCATCAGGATGGCACCCGCAGCGGCGAAGTCTCGATCACGGGACACCTCCCCGGGCAATCCGGACTATGGCGACAGGCGAACTCGCCCGGGCGGGGCGCCTCGTGCCGTCCCGCCCGGCCAGGCCGGGCTCAGGCACGGTCCAGCATAGCTCAGCGCAGGTTGCCGGTGTGGCCCAGGGAATAGCGGCCCGGCTGCGGCCACACGGTCAGGCCGTGCGGCTCCTGGCCCACGGCGATCTGCTGC
>DASQCX010000815.1:0-4163 GCA_035634455.1 Burkholderiaceae bacterium | reverse complement strand
GGGGCGCTGATAGATCTTGCCGTCCTCTCGCCGCGAGAACGGCAGGCCCCAATGTTCCAGCTCGTACACCACATTCGGTGCCTCGCGGCACATGAACTCGATGGCGTCCTGGTCGCCCAGCCAATCGGAGCCCTTGATGGTGTCGTAGAAGTGATAGTGCCAGTTGTCTTCGCTCATGTTGCCGAGCGAAGCGCCGATGCCGCCCTGCGCCGCGACGGTGTGCGAGCGGGTCGGGAACACCTTGGACAGCACGGCGACGCTGAGGCCGGCGCGCGCGAGCTGTAGCGAGGCACGCATGCCCGAGCCGCCGGCGCCGACGATGACGACGTCGAACTTGCGCTTGCTGATGTTAGAGGCGACGGACATTCTCAGATTCTCCAGAGCACTTGCAGGGCCCAGCCGGCGCAGCCGACGAGCCAGACGATGGCGGCCACCTGCAGCACGAGGCGCGTGGCCAGCTGGTGGACGTAGTCCATCAGCACGTCGCGCACGCCGACCCAGGCGTGCCACAGGATGGCGGCGATGGTGACGAAGGTGAGCACCTTCATCCACTGGTGCGCGAAGATCGCGCCCCACTTCAGGTAGCTCATCTCGCCGGGCGTCAGGCACTGGACGACCAGGACGACGGTGAACAGGGCCATGATGACGGCGGTGGCGCGCTGCACCAGCCAGTCGCGCAGGCCGTAGTGGGCGCCGACGACGACGCGCTTGGAACCGTAATTGACGGACATGTTGGTCGGGCCCCGATCAGTAGCCGATGAACAGCTTGTAGGCGAACACGAGCGTGAGCACGCCCGCCACGCCCATCGCCACGAGCGCGGACACGCGGCCGAACTCCTTGTCGACGCGGTGCGTGAAGTCCATGTAGAGGTGGCGCACGCCGGCGCAGAAGTGCTGCAGGAAGCCCCAGATCAGCGCCAGCGCCGCGAGCTTGACGACGAACGCCGGCACGAAGCCGATGCCGCCCACGAAGGCGTTCTTGAACTGGTCGAACGAGATCTCGTCGGTGACGCTGGTGTCGAACATCCAGATCACGAAGGGCATCAGGATGATCAGGACGAGGCCGCTGACGCGGTGCAGGATGGACACCCAGCCCGCCGGCGGCAGCCGGTACTGGGTCGCGTCGATCAGGCGCATCTGCCCGGGTCGTTTCTTGATCGCCTTCGCGTCAGCCATGATGGATCCTTGTCGTTGTCGTCTGGGCGGCGCCGACGGCGCGCCACCTGGGGGCGGCCGCCGTCGCCGGAAGGCGCCGGGGCCCGGTAAAACCCGCGAATTTTATGGCAATGCAACATGCGTTGCCCAAGTCGGGATTGGATCGCGCCGAACGTCGCTTTTCCACCGAAACGCGGGTGCGCATCGCGTGAAAGGGACGTGCGGTCGGCGCTGTCATTTTCAGTTCAGGGCGTTGCGGTAATAGTGGCGGTCGGTGCGGTAGAGGCCGCGCCGCAGCTCGACGGGCTTGTCGCCGTACGTGTACGACAGCCGCTCCACCGACAGCAGCGGCGTGCCCTCGGCCACCGCCAGCACCTCGGCCGTCGGCGCATCTGCCGCGACGGCGCGGATCTTCTCCTCGGCGCGGATCATGCGCACGCCGAACTCCGCCTCGAACATCTCGTACATCGGGCCGACGTAGTCGCGCAGCCGCTCCGCCGTCAGGCCCTTGAACGGGCCGGCGGGCAGCCAGATCTCGTCCAGCACGACGGGGACGTCGTCCTGCAGCAGCGTGCGCCGCACGAGGATCGCGCCCTCGGCGCCCTTGAGCTCGAGCGCGCGCGCGATCGGCGCCGGTGGGCGCATGCGCTTGCAGTCGATGAAGTGGCGCGCCATGCCTCTGGGCTTGGCGTCGTCGGGCGCCAGGCGCAGGAAGCGGTACTGGATCTGCTCTTCGGCGTGCGTGGCCACGAAGGTGCCCTTGCCCTGGCGGCGCACGACCAGGTTCTCGGTGGCGAGCTCGTCGATCGCCTTTCGCACCGTGCCCTGGCTGACGCGGTAGCGCGCGGCCAGGTCCGTCTCGGCCGGGATCGCCTCGCCGGGCTTCCACTCGCCTTCCTGCAGGCTGCGCGTGATCAGCAGCTTGATCTGCTGGTACAGCGGGCTGAAGGCGGGGCCGGACGGATCCGAGGACATGGGGCGAGGCGGCGGGAGGGCGGTCGCGGGCGCGAGCGGGCAGGCCAGATGCGGACGCACGGCCGCCGCGATTGCAGCACAGCCGGCAGGGGCCGTCCACCTTGTCCGGAGCATCCGACTTCCCTTGTCTTGTATAAGACATAAGATGATTGACCCTGTGCGGGTTTTTCCCCGGGATCGCAGTAAACTGCCGCTTGCAGCCAGGGGCCCGGCCGCATGCCGGAAGCGCCCGCGCGAGTTCCCGGAGCGGTGACGCCGTCACCGTTCCACCACTGTCCTTCCTCTCGTCTCGGAGACCTTTCCATGAGCAAGACCCCCGTTCGCGTCGCCGTCACCGGCGCCGCAGGCCAGATCGGCTACGCCCTCCTGTTCCGCATCGCCTCGGGCGAGATGCTGGGCAAGGACCAGCCGGTGATCCTGCAACTGCTGGAGATCCCCGACGAGAAGGCCCAGAAGGCGCTCAAGGGCGTCATCATGGAACTCGACGACTGCGCCTTCCCGCTGCTGGTCGGCGTCGAGGCCCACTCCGACCCGATGACCGCGTTCAAGGACACGGACTACGCCCTGCTCGTCGGCGCCCGCCCGCGCGGCCCCGGCATGGAGCGCGCCGACCTGCTGGCCGCCAACGCCCAGATCTTCACGGCGCAGGGCAAGGCGCTGGACAAGGTCGCCTCGCGCAACGTCAAGGTGCTGGTCGTCGGCAACCCCGCCAACACCAACGCCTACATCGCGATGAAGAGCGCCCCCAGCCTGCCGCGCGAGAACTTCACCGCCATGCTGCGCCTGGACCACAACCGCGCCCTGACGCAGATCGCGCAGAAGACCGGCACCCAGGTCAAGGACATCGAGAAGCTGACCGTGTGGGGCAACCACTCGCCCACCATGTACGCCGACTACCGCTTCGCCACCGTCAACGGCAAGAGCGTCAAGGACCTGATCAACGACCAGGAGTGGAACGCCAACGTGTTCCTGCCGACGGTCGGCAAGCGCGGCGCCGCCATCATCGAGGCGCGCGGCCTGTCGTCGGCCGCCTCGGCCGCCAACGCCGCCATCGACCACATGCGCGACTGGGCGCTGGGCACCAACGGCAAGTGGGTGACGATGGGCATCCCGTCGAACGGCGACTACGGCATCCCCAAGGACGTGATGTTCGGCTTCCCGGTCACCACCGAGAACGGCAAGTACAAGATCGTCGAAGGCCTGTCGATCGACGAGTTCAGCCAGGACCGCATCAACAAGACCCTGAAGGAACTGCAGGACGAGCAAGCCGGCGTGGCTCACCTTCTGTGAAATGACGGCCCCAGTCCGCTGAGTACAGCGGACAGCCCCCGAGGGGCGTTCGGCCTTGCTCCGGAGCGGCCGAGCGCGGCGGCCGAACAGCTTGCGCCCTGCGCTTGATGTTCCGCTCCCTTCGATGGGACGTTATCCTGAACGCGCGGCCTCGTCCGCGCGTTTTTCGTTTCCGAGGAGCCTCCGGCGATGAGCACCGCCCCCCACCCGCGCGACGTCCTGTTCGACGACGGCGACCCGACCACCTCGCTGCCGGTCTGCGACCACTACTCCGGCGTCGAGGCGCGCATGCGCAAGAGCCTCGAGCTGCAGGGCGAGCTGGGCCCGGTGTTCGACGTCACGCTCGACGGCGAGGACGGCGCGAAGGCGGGCGGCGAGGTGGAGCACGCGCACCTGATCGCGGAGCTGGTGCAGTCGCCGGCCAACTGCTTCGACCGCGTCGGCGCGCGCGTCGTGCCGCGCGGGCATCCGGCGTTCGAGAAGATGCTGGAGGTGCTGCTGCGCGACGCCGGCGAGCGCCTGGCGTACCTGATGATCCCCAAGCCGCTGGACGCGGCCGACTTCGAGGCCGCGGCGCACGCGGTGGACGTCGTCGCGCGTTCGGTCGGGCTGGCGCGCGCGGTGCCGCTGCACGCGCTGGTCGAGACGCATGGCGCGCTGCGCGACGTCGAGCTGCTGGCCGCGCACCCGCGCCTGGAGTCGCTGTCGTTCGGGCTGATGGACTTCGTCTCGGCCCACCGCGG
>DASQCX010000814.1:0-2515 GCA_035634455.1 Burkholderiaceae bacterium | reverse complement strand
CTGCGCGCGCTGCACCCCACGACGCTGGACGGCTCGCGCGACAAGCTCGCCTGGTTCCTCACCGGCTGGCTCGGCGGCCCCGACCTGTACATCGAACGCTTCGGCCACCCGCGCCTGCGCATGCGCCACTTCCCGTACGCCATCGGCATCCGCGAGCGCGACCAGTGGCTCACCTGCATGGGCCTGGCGATGGCCGAGATCGGCGAGGCCGGCGGCTGCACCGACTTCATGCGGGAGCGGCTGATGCAGTCGTTCGCGAACACCGCCGACCACATGCGCAACCGCGCCGGCTGACGCCGGTCAGCCGGGTTCGAGAGGCCACGACGGGCGGCATCGAGGTTTCCTGACAGCGCGAGTCATCGTGATTTAGTAGGCGCATCGGCCGTCCGTCGCGGGATCTGCCCTGTTTGGCAGCGCGGAATGTCCGAAGTCCCGAACATGCGGACCCCGCGATCGAAGCGGGTGTCCGCACCACGGATCGAGGATATTGCGCATGCAGCTGCTGCCGCTCCAGGACGTCGCGAGCCAGATCAAGGCGGGTCTTCCGCTGGCCTGGAGCATCCGCGACGCCAACGGCAAGCTGCTGCTCGCGCGCGGACAGCGCGTCACCGATGCCGGGATGCTGGAGGCGCTGCTGGCGCGCGGCATGTTCGTCGACGCCGCGGAGATGCGTGCCGCGATGTCGTCCAGCCACGCCGGGTGCAAGCCCAAGGAGGGTTTTCTCGGCCGCTGGCGCCTGGCCGGCGCGCGCCTGAACACGCTGCTGACCACCACGCCGGCGGAACTGCGCGCCGCGCTGATGGAGGTGGTCGACGTGGTGATCGCGCTGGCCGACCGCTACCCGGACAAGGTGCTGTTCCAGATCCTGCGCCACGACCAGACCAAGCTGCAGTCCTATGGCGTCTCGCACTCGCTGCACAGCGCAGCCGTGTGCTGCCTGTCCGCCCGCCGCGTGGGCTGGGACGATGCGCAGCGCCGCACGCTGGTCGCCGCGGCGCTGTCGATGAACCTGTCGATGGTCGAGCTGCAGGGCCGCCTGGCCGTGCAGAGCGTGCCGCCGACGCCGGAACAGCGCGCGGCCATCGAGGACCATCCGCTGCGCAGCGCCGAGCTGCTGCGGGCGGCCGGCGTCGACGACCCGCTGTGGCTGGCCGCCATCGAGCAGCACCACGAGCGGGCCGACGGCAGCGGCTACCCGCGCGGACTCACCGACGTCGGCGAGCTCGCGCAGGCGCTGCACTTCGCCGACGTGTTCACCGCCAAGCTCAGCGCGCGCTCCTGCCGCTCGGCGCTGATGCCCAACGTCGCCGCACGCCAGATGTTCACCGACAGCGCGGGCCATCCCCTGGCCGCGGCGCTGATCAAGGAATTCGGCATCTATCCGCCGGGCTGCTTCGTGCGCCTGGCCTCCGGCGAGATCGCGATCGTCGTCCATCGGGGCGAGACGGTGGCGGCGCCGGTGGTCGCCTGCCTGACCAATGCCGCCGGCCAGTCGATGATGCGGCCGCAGCGCCGCGAGACCACCGGCAAGTCCGGCGCCATCCGGGCGCTGCTGGCGGACGCGGACGTGATGGTGCGCGTGTCCTGGGAGATGCTGTACCCGGACGACTGACGCGCCGGCGCCGACAATGGGCATCGTGAACGAACACGACCTGTCGCCGCCCACCACCTGGATCGCCCCGCACGGCGCGCCGCGCGTCGCGCTGATGCTGCTGCACGGCCTGGACATGGCGCCCGCGCCGCTGGCCACCATCGCGCGCTCGCTGAAGCTGCCGGCGCTCGTCGCGCTGCCGTCCGGCCCGGTAGCCCGCGCCGACGGCCGGCGCGCCTGGTGGCCGGTGGACGACGCCGCACGGTCGGCACGCATCGCCGCTGGCCCGGCCGACCTGCACGACGCCCACCCGTCCGGCCGCGAGCACGCGCGCGACGCGGTGCGCGCGGTGGCGCGCGAGCTGCGCGAGCGCGCGCCGGGCTTGCCGCTGGTGGTGGCCGGCTTCTCGCAGGGCGCGATGCTGGCGCTGGACTGCGTGTTCCAGGCGCCGCCGCTGGCGGTCGACGCGCTGGCGCTGTGGTCGGCCTCGCGCCTCGCGTTCTCCGAGTGGACGCCGGCGCTGCACCGCCTGCGCGGCGTGCGCGTCGAACTGCTGCACGGGCGTGGCGACGCCAACCTCGACGTCGCGGCCGGACGCTCGCTGCACGACGCGCTCGCCGCCGCGGGTGCGGACGCGCGCTGGGCGACCTTCGACGGCGGCCACGAGATCCCGCTGCAGGCCTGGGTCGGGCTGCGCCGCCTGGTGCGCGAGGTGGCGGCCGGGCCGCCGGCGCCCGGCGACGCCGGTCGCGACCTGTGACTTAACTCGCAGCGCCCCGGGATTTCGCATCGTGGACGGCGCGGCGGGGCCGGAACGCCGTCGAGTTGGCGTCAGTCGACCTCTAGAATCGATTGATACCTTTTGTAACTCTGCCAGCCGTGCGCCGTCCGATCGTCCCGAAGTCCTTGCCACTGCCGCGCTCA
>DASQCX010000813.1:0-1613 GCA_035634455.1 Burkholderiaceae bacterium | reverse complement strand
GGGCCGAGGACATCCCGTACCGCGCGTTCGAGGGCGAGAGCGGCGCGGTCACGCAGGTCGGCGTGATCGCGGGCCGGCTGGAGGTGCCGCGCGCGTCCGGGGCGGCCGAGGTGGTCGAGCCGCTGGCGCCGCCGCCCGATTCCTGGGCCTCGCAGGCCGGGGCCGACGTCGCGATCTGGACGCTGCGCATGGAACCCGGCGCGCGCTGGACGCTGCCCGCCGCCAATGCCCAAGCGCGTCGCAAGCTGTACTTCTTCGCGGGCGGCAGCGTGCGCGTGGCGGGCGAGGCGATCGCGCAGCACGCGGCGATCGAGCTGCGCGCGGCCAGCGCCGTCGAACTGGTCAACACCGGCACCGACGCCGCCGAGTTCCTGCTGCTGCAAGGCCGCCCGATCGGCGAGCCCGTGGCGCAGTACGGCCCGTTCGTGATGAACACCGAGGCCGAGCTGCAACAGGCCTTCGACGACTACCGCCGCACCGAATTCGGCGGCTGGCCCTGGCCCGACCCGGGCCCGGTGCACGGCCCCGAGCGCGTGCGCTTCGCGCGCCATGCCGACGGGCGCGTGGAGACGCTGGACGCCGATCGCGCCGTCATGGCCAACGTGACGCCGCCGCAGGTGAGCGACGCGGACGAAGGGGCGGCCGTGGCGGCGAGCGAGGTGCTGACGGAGAACGCGTCGCGCGGGATGCAGTGAGGCCGGCGCGGGCGTTCAGCGAGGCCCGGCCACCAGCTCGAAGTGCTCCACCACCGGCGGCTTCGCGAAGAACGGCCCGACGATCGCGCGCCAGGCGGGGAACAGCGGGCCGCCGCGGAAGTCGACGGTGTGGTTCTCCAGCGTTTGCCAGTGGATGGTGAGGACGTAGCGCTCGGGCGACTCGATGCCCTTGTGCACGGTGGCGTCGACGAAGCCCTTGGCCGTGGAGATCACGGTGGCGATGCCGCGCTGGATCGCCTCCTCGAATGCGGCGTTCTGGCCGGGGGCGATGGTGATGTCGGCGTGTTCGAGGATCATGGCGCGTCTCGCGAGGCTGGAAAGGGATCCGCGATTGTGGACGCGGATCCAAATCCCCCGCCGCGGCGCGGCGTTCGCGCTCAGGCGAGGCGGAACTCGCCGATCGCGCTGTTCAGGCTGAGCGCCTGGTCCTTGAGGCTGGCCGCGGCCGCGGCGCCTTCCTCGACCAGCGCCGCGTTCTGCTGCGTCATCTGGTCCATGTGGACGATGGCGGTGCCGACCTCGGCGATGCTGGTGTTCTGCTGCGCGGTCGACGCCGAGATCTCCGCGATGATGTCGGACACGCGCTGCACGGCCGACACGATGTCCTGCATCGTCGCGCCGGCCTGCTGCACCAGGGCCGCGCCGCCTTCGACGCTGGCGGTGGACGTGCCGATCAGCCCCGCGATCTCGCGCGCGGCCGTCGCGCTGCGCTGGGCCAGCGTGCGCACCTCGCCGGCGACGACCGCGAAGCCGCGTCCGTGCTCGCCCGCGCGGGCCGCCTCGACGGCGGCGTTGAGCGCGAGGATGTTGGTCTGGAAGGCGATGCCGTCGATGACGGCGATGATCTCGTTGATCTTGCGCGAGGAGGCGCTGATCTCCTCCATCGTCGCGACCACC
>DASQCX010000812.1:0-4871 GCA_035634455.1 Burkholderiaceae bacterium | reverse complement strand
TAAAATCCGGGATTCCGCTGATCTCGATCCCGCGCCGTGGCTGTAGTCATGCGCGGGAAACCGGCCGGCGACGGCCCACGAGGCCGCCAGACCGCCTGAAAAACGCCCATCCTCCCCTCCGCGAGCCCACACCGCATGTCGTCCCCCACGCAAAAGCACCTGCTCCACTTCGAGGGCGGCAACGCCCTGTCCGCCTTCCGCGCCCAGGCGCTGTTGCCGAAGCTGCAGTCCGTCTCGTCGCGCATCACGGGGGTCGCGGCGCGGCACGTGCACTGGGTCTGGACCGACGAGGCCGTGCAGCCCGAGGCCATGCGCAAGCTGGCCAGCCTGCTGCGCTACGGCGACGCCTACGAGGGCCCCACCGCCGAGGCCGCCGATTCCGTGCTGGTGGTGACGATGCCGCGCCTGGGCACCGTCTCGCCCTGGGCCAGCAAGGCCACCGACATCGCCCACAACTGCGGCCTGGCGCTGCACCGCGTCGAGCGCGTGACCGAGTTCCGGCTCACGGTCAAGACGGGTCTGCTGGGCGGCGTGAAGTCGCTCACCGAGCAGGAACTGCAGGCCGCCGCCCTGCTGCTGCACGACCGCATGACCGAGAGCGTCGCCTTTGAGCGCGGCGCCGCCGTCCACCTGTTCGACAAGCAGCCCGCCGAGCCGCTGGTGCACGTCGACCTGCTGGGCCAGGGCCGCGACGCGCTCGTCAAGGCCAACGGCGAGTTCGGCCTCGCGCTGTCCGACGACGAGATCGATTACCTCGTCGACGCCTTCAAGGGCCTGGATCGCAATCCGACCGACGTCGAGCTGATGATGTTCGCGCAGGCCAACAGCGAGCACTGCCGCCACAAGATCTTCAACGCGCAGTTCGTCATCGACGGCCGCAAGCAGGACCTGTCGATGTTCGGCATGATCCGCAACACCGAGAAGCTGAACCCGCAGCACAGCGTCGTCGCGTATTCCGACAACGCCGCCGTGATGGAAGGCCATGCGATCGAGCGCTGGGTCGCCGCGCCGATGCAGGGTGACGGCCCCGCGCACTACGCCGGCCGCGCCGAGACCGCGCACGTGCTGATGAAGGTCGAGACGCACAACCACCCGACGGCCATCTCGCCGTTCCCGGGCGCGTCCACCGGCTCCGGCGGCGAGATCCGCGACGAGGGCGCCACCGGCCGCGGCTCCAAGCCCAAGGCGGGCCTGGCGGGCTTCTCCGTCGGCAACCTGCACCTGCCCGGCACCGACGAGTCGTGGGAGCGCTCGCCGGTGGGCAAGCCCGAGCACATCGCCGGCGCGCTGCAGATCATGATCGACGGCCCGCTGGGCGCGGCCGCGTTCAACAACGAGTTCGGCCGCCCGAACCTGGCGGGGTATTTCCGCGTGTTCGAGCAGGACGTCGCCGGCGTCACCCGCGGCTACCACAAGCCCATCATGATCGCCGGCGGCCTGGGCGCGATCCGCGACGACCTGACGCACAAGATCGAGTTCCCGGCCGGCACGCTGCTCGTGCAGCTGGGCGGCCCGGGCATGCGCATCGGCATGGGCGGCGGCGCCGCCAGCTCGATGGCGGCCGGCACCAACACCGCGGCGCTGGACTTCGACTCCGTGCAGCGCGGCAACCCCGAGATCCAGCGCCGCGCGCAGGAAGTCATCAACCAGTGCTGGCAGCTGGGCGCGGCCAACCCGATCCTGGCGATCCACGACGTCGGCGCGGGCGGCCTGTCCAACGCCTTCCCCGAGCTGGCCGAGGGCGCGGGCACGGGCGCCTGCTTCGACCTGCGCCACGTGCCGCTGGAGGAATCCGGCCTGGCGCCCAAGGAGATCTGGTGCAACGAGAGCCAGGAGCGCTACGTCCTGGCGATCGCGCCCGAGTCGCTGCCGCTGCTGCAGTCGTTCGCCGAGCGCGAGCGCTGCCCGTTCTCGGTCGTCGGCCGCGCGACCGCCACGAAGTCGCTGGTGCTGGAAGATGGTGCCGGCGGCGACCGCGCCATCGACATGCCGATGGACGTGCTGTTCGGCAAGCCGCCCAAGATGCTGCGCGACGTGACGCGCGTCGAGCGCGCCGAGAAGCCGCTGGACCTGTCCGGCGTGACGCTGGCGCAGGCCGCGCTCGACGTGCTGCGCCATCCGACGGTGGCGTCCAAGCGCTTCCTCATCACCATCGGCGACCGCACCGTGGGCGGCCTGTCCCACCGCGACCAGATGGTGGGCCCGTGGCAGGTGCCGGTGGCCGACGTCGCGGTCACGCTGGCCGACTTCAAGGGCTTCGCGGGCGAGGCGATGAGCATGGGCGAGCGCACGCCGCTGGCCGCCGTGCACGCGCCGGCCTCGGGCCGCATGGCCGTGGCCGAGGCCATCACCAACCTGCTGGCCGCGCCGATCGAGCTGGCGCGCGTCAAGCTGTCCTGCAACTGGATGGCCGCGTGCGGCGAGCCGGGCGAGGACGCAGCGCTGTACGACACGGTGCGCGCCGTCGGCATGGAGCTGTGCCCGGCGCTGGGCGTCAGCGTGCCGGTGGGCAAGGACAGCCTGTCGATGCGCACGAAGTGGCAGGACGACGGCAAGACCAAGCAGGTCGTGGCGCCGGTGTCGCTGATCGTGTCGGCGTTCGCGAGCGTCGCGGACGTGCGCGGCACGCGCACGCCCGAGCTCGCGCGCGAGGACTCGGCGCTGATCCTGGTCGACCTCGGCCGCGGCCAGCACCGCATGGCCGGCTCGGTGCTGGCGCAGACGCTGCAGCAGTTCGGCGACGCGGTGCCCGACCTCGACGACCCGAAGCTGCTGGTGTCGCTGGTCGACGCCGTCAACGCCCTGCGCGCGCAGGGCCTGCTGCTGGCCTACCACGACCGCAGCGACGGCGGCCTGTGGGCGGCCGCCTGCGAGATGGCCTTCGCGGGCCACACGGGCCTGAGCCTGAACGTCGACATGCTCGTGACCGAGGGCGCCGGCATCGACGACAGCCGCGCCGACACTGGCGACGCGAAGAACTGGGCCGCGCAGGTGGGCGCGCGCCGCGACGAACTGACGCTCAAGGCGCTGTTCAACGAGGAACTCGGCGCCGTGCTGCAGGTGCCCGCCGCGCAGCGCGACGCCGCCATCGGCGTGCTGCGCGCGCACGGCCTGTCGGCGCACAGCCATGTCGTCGGCAAGCCCAACGACCGCGGCACCGTCGAGGTGTGGCGCGACGCGAAGTCGGTGCTGTCCAAGCCGCTGCGCGAGCTGCAGCAGGCCTGGGACGAGACGTCGTGGCGCATCGCGCAGCTGCGCGACAACCCGGCCTGCGCCGACAGCGAACACGCGCTGGCCGGCCAGGCCGACGATCCGGGTCTGCACGTCGCGCTGACCTTCGACGCCAAGGAGAACGTGGCCGCGCCGTTCCTGAACCTGGCGCGCCCCAAGGTCGCGATCCTGCGCGAGCAGGGCGTCAACAGCCACGTCGAGATGAGCTACGCGATGTCGCTCGGCGGCTTCGACACCTACGACGTCCACATGAGCGACCTGCACTCGGGCCGCGTCGCGCTGGAGCAGTTCAAGGGCTTCGTGGCCTGCGGCGGCTTCAGCTACGGCGACACGCTGGGCGCCGGCGAGGGCTGGGCGCGCTCGGTGATGTTCAACCCGGTGCTGGCGCGGCAGTTCGAGGCCTTCTTCGGCCGCGACGACACCTTCGCGCTGGGCGTGTGCAACGGCTGCCAGATGCTGGCGGCGCTGTCGCCCATCATCCCCGGCGCGCAGGACTGGCCCAAGTTCACGCGCAACCGCTCCGAGCAGTTCGAGGCGCGGCTGTCGCTGGTGGAAGTGCTGGAGTCGCCTTCCATCTTCTTCAAGGGGATGGCCGGCAGCCGCATGCCGATCGCCGTCGCGCACGGCGAGGGGTATGCCGACTTCTCGCAGCGCGGCGACGCCGCCAAGGTGTATGCCGCGATGCGCTACGTCGACCACCACGGCGAGCCCACGGAAACCTACCCGCTCAACCCGAACGGCAGCCCTGGCGGCCTGACCGCCGTCACCACGGCCGACGGCCGGTTCACCGCGCTGATGCCGCACGCCGAGCGCGTGTTCCGCAACGTGCAGATGAGCTGGAGCGGCGGCGACGCGTCGGCGCTGAGCCCGTGGGCGCGCATGTTCGGCAACGCGCGTCGCTGGGTCGGTTGACCACTGCCGTGTGAAGGCAGGGGCTGCGTCGTGGCAGCCCCGCTGCGACAACGCCGCCGCGCCGGCCTACCTCATTCGCCGCCCGGCCAGCTCGCCTGGTCGAGTTGCCTCCGGTCGCTGTCGCTGAGCGCGAGTTCGGCGGCCGTCGAGAAGCTCTTCAACTGCTCGATGCTCGTCGCACTGGCGATCGGCGCGGTGACTCCATCGCGGCCGATCAGCCACGCGAGCGCCACCACGGCGGGCTGCGTACCGTGGCGCTGCGCGACCTGGTCGAGCGCGGCCAGGATGCGCAGGCCGCGCTCGTCCAGGTACTTGCGCACGCCGCCGCCGCGAGCGCTCCGGCCGAGGTCGGCCGGCGTGCGGTACTTGCCGGTGAGAAAGCCCGAGGCCAGGCTGTAGTAGGTGATGACGCCCAGGCCCTGCCGGATCGCGAGCTCGCGCAGCGGGCCCTCGTAGGACGAGCGGTCGGCGAGGTTGTATTCGGGCTGCAGCGTCTGGTAGCCGGGCAGGCCGTTGATGCGGGCCGAGTCCTGCGCCTCGGCGAGCTGGCGCGCGTCGAAGTTCGAGCAGCCGAACGCGCGGATCTTGCCGGCCTGGCGCAGGCGGTCGAACGCGGCCAGCGTCTCCTCGTACGAGGTCTCGGGGTCGGGGCGATGCGACTGGTAGAGGTCGATCACGTCGGTGCCCAGGCGCCGCAGCGAGTCCTCCACCGCGCGCTCGATCCACAG
>DASQCX010000811.1:0-2603 GCA_035634455.1 Burkholderiaceae bacterium | reverse complement strand
GAGGCACGCGAGCGTCCGGCCCCGCATCGCGTCGCGGCCTTCGGGCGTCTGCGTCCACGGGCGGTTCTGCCACGGCGGATCGTGGCGCACGTGCTGGAAGTGCCCGCAGGCGAGCTCGGCGACCCAGTGGCCCTCGCCGTCGAGGTGGTAGCCGACGATCGCGCTATCCACCGCCGGGCTGCGAGATCGACAGCGTGTTGCCGTCCGGATCGTGGAACCACGCCACCCGCGAGCCGTCGGGCGTCGTCCAGACGCCGTCGGCGTCCTGCGGCAGGCCGGGGACGCGCATCATGGCGACACCGCCGGCGGCGAGCGCGCGCACGCTGGCCGCGACATCGTCCACCTCCCAGCCGAGTGCGGTGTACGGATGCGGCGCGACGGCCTCGACGCGCTGCACGCGCAGCTGCGTGCCGTTGGCGTCGAACACCAGCGCGTAGCCGTTGTCGGCGATCAGCGCGAGACCGAGCCGGCCCTCGTAGAAGGCGCGGGCGCGCCCGGCATCGGCCGTGGCGACGAAGCAGACGGGGCGGGCATTGTTCAGCATCGGACCTCCGTTGAGTGAAGTGGCAAGCGGCCGTCCGTGGCGCGCGATCAGCCCCTGGCCGCCGACGCCGCCAGCGCCTGCAGCGGCGCGGCGGGCGCCTCGCAGCCCAGCGTCTGGCCGACGCCCTTGAGGAACGCGCGTCGCACCGAGCCGGCGGCGATCGCGGCGGCGACCTCCTTCGAGTGGCGCTCGGCGCCGTCGAGCTTGCGCACCCAGCCGCGGAACGGGATCACGCTCTCGGCGGCGCCGCGCAGGGCGTCGTTGGCGGCATCGCCCGCCATGTTGCCGCCACGCTCCAGCAGGCCCGGATTCGTGGCGGTGGGCGGGGTGTCGAGGTCGGCACCGAGTGCGCCGTCGAGCGCGCGCACCTCGTCGGCCAGCGCGTGGCAGTCGCGCTGCGAGGGCAGGGCGTAGGGCGCCTTGACGGCCGCCAGCAGCACGGCGGGGATCTTCTCCTGCACCAGATTCAGGTCGGCCAGCGGCGCCTCGACGGCCTTCTGCAACTGCGCGCCTTCCTTGGCGGCGCCCTTGGCGGTGTCCGGCCCGGAGGCGCAGCCGGCGAGCGCGAACGCCAGCGCGCCGGCGACGAGGATTTCTGCGGAGATGGTGTTCATCGTCGCGAGCGTATCAGTTGTTCGGGCGGTGTCCGTCGAGCAGGCGGCACGCGCCGACGCAGCGGGTCGACCGTTCGCGCGGCCGACGATGCGACGTTACCCCGACAGGGGCCGACGTGGGGCTGGCCTGCGCGGATTGGCGCATTTCCGAGCGTTTGGCGCGGGTGTCCGCCCGACTTGCCAGGAAGCTTGCAACAGCGCTTGCGCTGCCCATGATCGGAGCCTAGACTGTAGTTAAACACAGTATTCGACGGCATGCCTGTTTCCCCTGCCGCGGGTCGACATCACGCCCGGCCTGCCGGACGTCCAGCGCGCTGCTTGCGCAAACTCGCTCGTGCATCGCACGGGCCTTGACCATCGCTGCCGAAAGGCGATTCGTCCGTCGATCCGACGCCGATTCGCGCAGCCATCCGTCTCCCGAAATCACTCCCCGTCCCGGTGCCCTCCGGCCGGGCCGTCATCGTCTCTCCACCATGGCCACGCTACCCGCCTACGCCGAACTGCACTGCCGCAGCAACTTCAGCTTCCTCACCGGCGCCTCGTCGCCCGAGGAACTGGTGGCGCGCGCCGCCGCGCTGCGCTACACCGCGCTGGCCGTCACCGACGAGTGCTCGCTCTCGGGCGTGGTGCACGCCTACGAGCAGGCCACCGAGTGCGGCCTGCCGCTGATCATCGGCGCCGAGATGCGGCTGGAGGCCGGCGTCGGCGGCATCCCGATGCGGCTGGTGGTGCTGGCCACCACGCGGCGCGGCTACGGCAACCTGTCGCAATGGATCACCGTCGCGCGCCGGCGCGCCGAGAAGGGCCGCTACGACGCCCGCACCAGCGACGTCGAGGGCCGCACGCCCACGCTGCCGCACCTGGCCGGCCTGCCCGATTGCCTGGTGCTGCTGCTGCCCACGCCCGGTCCGGTGCCGCAGGACGCCGTCGGCTCCGGCGCGATGGGCGGCGATGCCGCGAGCCGGGTGGTCATGGGCGCGGACGCCGAGGCGGACGCCCCCGTCGACGCGCGGCTGTCGGGCCTGGGCGTCATCGCCGCCGCGCAGGCCAGCGCCGCGGCCGCGCTCGCGTCCAGCGTGCCGGGCGCGGGTCGCCCGCGTGGGCGCGAGGTGCGCGAGATGCGCGACGGCCCCGCCGGTGACGGGGCGCCCGAGTCGCCCGCACCGGCGCGGTCGGCCACGACGGCGCCGGCAGCCCGACGCGCCGCGAAGCCGGCGCCGCCGCGTCCGTCCATGGCCTTGCCGTTCGAGTCGCTGTTCGCGCAGGCGCAGTGGCTCAAGAGCTGGTTCGGCGCCGACCGCGCCTGGCTCGCGCTGCCCTTGCTGATGCAGGGCGACGACGACGAGGTACGCGAGCGCGTGAAGGCGGTGTCGGCCGCCACCGGGCTGCGCATTACCGCGGTGGGCGACGTGCTGATGGCTACGCGCGCGGCCAAGCGCCTGCAG
>DASQCX010000810.1:0-2941 GCA_035634455.1 Burkholderiaceae bacterium | reverse complement strand
CGGCCCAGCGCACGCGCAGCGGGTCGGCGAATCGGAAGTCGGAGCGTTTCATTCGAAGGCCTTTTCCAGGGCGTCGGCGATGGCCTGCCGGGCCTGCGCGGCCTCGGGCAGCATGCGGCCCATCTTGATGAAGTCGTGCGTCACGCCGCGGTAGAACTCGAGGTCGACCGCGACGCCGGCCGAGCGCAGGATGTCGCCGTAGGCCACCGCCTCGTCGACCAGCGGGTCGCACTCGGCGACGACGAGGCAGGCCGGCGCGACGCCCTCGTGGTCGGGTGCGAGCGCTGGGGCGAAGCGCCAGTCGGTGCGATCCGTGGCATCGATGTAGTTGTCGAAGAACCAGGCGACCGTCTGCTTCTCCAGCAGGAAGCCGTGCGCGAAGCGGGCGTGCGACGGCGTGTCGGCGTGCGCGATCGTGCCGGGCGTGATCAGCACCTGCAGCGCCAGCTTCAGGCCCGCGTCGCGCGCCATCAGGGCGCAGACGGCGGACAGCGTGCCGCCGGCGCTGTCGCCGCCGACGGCCAGGCGCGCCGTGTCCAGGCCGAGGCGCTTGCCGGTCTCGGGCCGTGCGAGCGCCTGCAGCGCGGCCCAGCAGTCGTCGACGGCCGTCGGGAAGCGATGCTCCGGTGCGAGGCGGTAGTCGAGCGCGATCACCGCGGCGCCGCTGTGCAGCGCGAGCTGGCGGCACAGGCTGTCGTGCGTCTCGAGGTTGCCGATCGTGAAGCCGCCGCCGTGCAGGTACAGCAGCACGGGCAGGACGCCGTGCGACGGCGCGTACAGCCGCGCGGGCAGCGTGACGCCGTCCGCGCCCGGCAGCGCGATCTCCTCGACGCGCGGCAGCGGCGCGCGCGGCGGCTCCAGCACCTCAGCGGCGACGGTGTAGGCGATGCGCGCCTCGCGCGGCGACATCGTCTCGAAGCCGGGCCGGTCGGCGCGCCGGATGCGTTCGAGCAGCGCGGCCATGCGCGGGGTGAGGAGGGCTTGGGCGGACACGGATGAAGACGGCGGGCGGCGGAACCGGCAAGCATACGGCCTCGCGGCCGCCCGCGCCCGCGCTCCGCCATTCGCCGCGCGACGCCCCGGCGACAGCGTCGTCGTCCACCCCGGCCTACACTGCGTCGTCGCCTTCGAACGAGACCGCCATGGCCCGCTTCCAGTACGTCACGCAGATCGAGATCGACCCCGGCGTCGTGCGCCTGCTCCCGCAGGAATGCAGGGCCGCCGGCATCGCCAAGCCGCTGGTGGTGACCGACGCCGGCGTGCGCGCCGCAGGCGTGCTGGACGTCGCGCTCGCCGCGCTGGCCGGCGTGCCGCACGCCGTCTACGACCAGACCCCCGGCAACCCGAACGAGGCCGCCGTGCGCGCGGCCACCGCCGTCTACCGCGACAACGGCTGCGACGGCCTGATCGCCGTGGGCGGCGGCTCCAGCATCGACCTGGCCAAGGGCGTGGCGATCGCCGCGACGCACGATGGCCCGCTGGCGAACTGGGCCACGATCACCGGCGGCGCCGAGAAGATCACGGGCAAGGCCTCGCCCCTGATCGCCGTGCCCACCACCGCCGGCACCGGCAGCGAGGTGGCGCGCGGCGCGATCCTGATCGTCGACGACGGCCGCAAGCTCGGCTTCCACAACTGGCACCTGCTGCCGCGCGTGGCGCTGCTCGACCCCGACCTCACGATGGGCCTGCCGCCGATGCTCACCGCCGCGACGGGCATGGACGCCATCGCGCACTGCCTGGAGACCTTCATGTCGGCCAAGGTCAACCCGCCGGCCGACGGCATCGCGCTCGACGGCCTGCGCCGCGGCTGGGCCCACATCGAACGCGCGACCCGCGACGGCAGGACGGACCGCGAGGCGCGCTGGAACATGATGAGCGCCAGCATGCAGGGCTCGCTCGCGTTCCAGAAGGGCCTGGGCTGCGTGCACAGCCTCAGCCACAGCCTGGGCGGCGTGAACCCGAAGCTGCATCACGGCACGCTCAACGCCGTGTTCCTGCCGGCGGTGATCCGCTTCAACGCCGGCGCGGAATCCATGCGCAAGGACCAGCGCTTGAACCGCATGGCCCACGCGATGGGCCTGCCCGACGGCCGCGACTACGGCGACGGCGCCGCGGTGGCGCAGGCCGTGTCCGACATGACCGCGCGCCTGGGCCTGCCCGCGGGCCTGGCCGCGATGGGCGTGGGCGAGTCGCTGTTCGAGGAGATCATCGACCATGCGCTCGTCGACCACTGCCACGCGACCAACCCGCGCCTGGCCAGTCGGGACGACTACCGGCGCATGCTCGTCGAATCGATGTAGCGCCGCGACGCGGCGGCCGGGAAACGTCACGTAGCATGTCGCCATGCACGACGCCCCGACCGACGGCCTTGACGACACCATCGCCGATGCCGCTCCGCCACCCGCACGCCCGTCGCCCGCCCGCCGGATCCAGGCGGCCGCCCTGGCGCAGCTGGATCGGGCCGCGGCCGGCATCGCTCGGCGCGTGGGATCGCTGCTCCCGCTGCTGCTCACGCTCAGTGCCTCGCAGGGCCTGCTCTGGGCCTGGCTGGAGTTCGGCAGCGCCGGCCGGCGGATCGCGCCGGCGCATGCGCTGACGATGCTCGGCGCCTCGCTCTACCGCCCCGACCACGACCTGCCCATCTACCTCTGCGGCGCCCTCGCCTGCGTGCTGGCGGACGCCGCCTTCGTCGCGCTGCTGGCCCGGCCCGCATGGCGCGCCGACGCCGCGACCGGCGCGCGCGCCGACCTGCTCGCCTGCATCGCGGTCGCCCTGCTGCCCGCGCTCGCGCCCGTGCTGCTGCCCTTGCTCATGCCCTTGCTCCCGCCGGTGCTCATGCCTGACGAGACGTCCGCCTGGCTGCTCGCCTGCGTGCTGGGCTTGGCGTGGGTCGCCAACCGGGTCCGCGTCCGCGCACGCTCGACCGGCATGGCGACGGAGC
>DASQCX010000809.1:0-2445 GCA_035634455.1 Burkholderiaceae bacterium | reverse complement strand
CTCGCCGTTGAGATCGCGGCTCGCATCGCGGCCGAGTTCGGTGACGGTGTGTGGTATGTCGATCTGGCGCCGATCACCCATCCCGGCGTGGTGGCGGTCGCGGTGGCCCGCGCATTCGGGCTACCCGATCAACCGGGTCGCTCCACGATGGACACGCTGCTGCGGTTCGTCCGCGACCGTCAGATGCTGGTGGTGCTGGACAACTGCGAACACCTGCTCGACGCCAGCGCCGAGCTCGTCGTCGCGCTGCTGGGTGGGGCGCCGGGGCTGACGCTGCTGACCACGAGTCGTGAGCCGATCGGCGTTGCCGGTGAAGTGAGCTGGCGGGTGCCGTCACTGTCGTTGGCCGACGAGGCGATCGAGTTGTTCGTCGACCGCGCCCGCCGTGCTCGACCCGATTTCCGCATCACCGGCGACAACACCACGACTGTGATCGAGATCTGTCGCCGCCTGGATGGGATGCCGTTGGCGATCGAGCTGGCGGCCGCGCGGGTGCGGGCGTTGTCGCTGGCCGAGATCCTCGACGGTTTGCGTGACCGGTTCCGGTTGTTGACCGGGGGCGCACGTACGGCGGTGCGCCGTCAGCAGACGTTGCGCGCGTCGGTGGATTGGTCGCATGCGCTGCTGAGCGAACCGGAGCGTGTCTTGTTCCGGCGGCTGGCAGTGTTTTTGGGTGGCTTCGACGTCGATGCCGCGCAGGCGGTCGCGGGCGGCGGTGAGATGGCGCGCTTCCAGGTGCTCGATCTGCTTGCCCTGCTGGTGGATAAGTCGCTGGTGGTGGCCGACAACAACGAGGGCGCAACGCGCTATCGGTTGCTGGAGACGGTGCGCCAGTACGCGCTGGAGAAATTGGACGAGTCCGGCGAGGCGGACGCCGTGCGGTCGCGTCACCGGGATTACTACACGGCGATGGCGGCGCTGTTCGACGCGCCGGCAGGCAGTGATTATGAGCAGCGCCTCGAGCACGCCGAAATCGAGATCGACAACCTGCGCGCTGCGTTTTTGTGGAGTCGCGAAAACTCCGACGTCGAGCTGGCGTTGGCGTTGGCGTCGTCGCTGCAGCCGCTGTGGTATGCGCGGGGCCGCATCCGGGAAGGGCTGGCCTGGCTCGACACCGCGCTGGCCGACCTCGACGTGCAGCATGTCGAGGTGGCGGCCACGGTGCGGGCGCGCGCGCTTGCCGACAAAGCGTTGCTTGATCCACAGTTGGGCGCTGCCGACAGCCTGGATCAGGCCCAGCAGGCCCTGGCGATCGCGCGCGAAGTCGATGACCCGGCCCTGCTGGCCCGGGCGCTGATCGCCTGCGGCTTTTCCGCCGCCTTCAACGCCGAGGTAGCGGCGCCGTACTTCGCCGAGGCGATCGGGCTCGCCCGCGCGCGCGGCGATAGGTGGAGGCTCAGCCAGATCTTGACCTGGCAGGCGGGCGGGGCGATCGTGGCCGGTGATCCGATCGCCGCGCGCGCGGCCGCCGAAGAAGGACGCGACCTCGCCGACGCGATCGGTAACCGGGACTTCGCGCGCCGGTGCCGCGTGAGCCTCGGTTGGGCACAGCTATTCCAGGGCGATCCAGCCGGAGCCGCCGCACAGTTTGGCGAGGTCGCTGCCGAGGCCGATGCCGCTCACGATGGGCTCCTTGAGGCGAATAGCCGCGTGGGCCAGGGATATGCGCTGGCCTGGCAGGGTGAGACGGGTGCGGCCCGGGCCGCGGCCGACGCGGACGTCGAGGCCGCCGCCGAGCTTGGCGGGACGTCCGCGGGCCTTGGCTACTCGGCGTTGAGCGTTGCGGCCCTGGCCGCGGGCGATGTTGCGACGGCGCGGGAGGCGAGCGAGGCGGCCTGGCAACACTTGAGTCTCCTGCAGGGGATGACGGCGATACAGCGCCCCTACAGCGCGCAGGCCGCGCTGGCCGCCGGGGATCTGCTCGCGGCCCGCCGCTGGGCCGACGACGCGGTCACGACAACGACGGGCTGGCACCTGGTGGTGGCGCTGACGACACGCGCCCGCGTGGCGATCGCGCAGGGTGAGCTGGAACAGGCCGAACGCGACGCCCGTGACGCGCTCGCGTGTGCCGCTGACGTTGAGGCGCGCCTGGGCCTTCCCGACATCCTCGAGTGCCTCGCCACTCTGGCCGGTGATGGCGGAAGTCATCGCGAAGCCGGGCGGCTCTTCGGCGCGGCCGACGGCATTCGGCAACGTATGGGCGCGGGCCGGTTCAAGGTCTGGGACGCAGGTTACGAAGCCTCGGTGGCCGCGGTGCGAGATGCGATGGGCGAGCAGGACTTTGACGCCGCCTGGGCCGAGGGCGCTGCGCTGTCTACCGAGGAGGCGATCGCCTACGCGCAGCGCGGCCGCGCCGAACGCAAACGACCCACCGGCGGCTGAGCATCGCTCACCCCGGCCGAGCTAGACGTCGTGCGCCTGGTCAGCGAAGGGCTGGGCAATAAC
>DASQCX010000808.1:0-2009 GCA_035634455.1 Burkholderiaceae bacterium | reverse complement strand
CGTCGAGCGGATCGCCGGCCTGGTGCGCGAGAGCGCGGTGGCGGTCGCGCCGCCGATGCTGCTGGCGGCCTGAACCCGGACGCCTCCGGCACGCACGTCGGGGGCACGAACGACAAAGCCGGCCGCGGGCCGGCTTTTCTTCGACCTCGTCCCGACCGCTTCAGGCGGCCGCGAGTTCCTGCGCGGGCTTGGAGAACGCGAAGAAGGGCTCCTGGCGGTTGCAGCCGAAGTCGCGCGCGTCGAAGTCGCCCAGCAGCTGCGCGTGCGGCAGCAGCGAGCCGGTCAGGCCGGCGCCGTTGAACAGCGCCACGATGTCGCGTCCGAACAGGCGCACGTGGTCGACCTGGCCGTAGTAGATGCGGGCGAAGTCCTCGCTGGGCGGGCGGTCGAGCTCGAAGGTGTTCTTGAGCGCCGGCGCGTAGGGCGTCTGCGCGATCAGCATGCCGCCGGGCGCCAGGCAGCGCGCGAACTCCGCCAGCGCGCGCTCGGGGTGGCGCACGTGCTCGAGCAGGTGGTTGGCGATGATCAGGTCGAACGAGGCGTCGGGGAATGCGATGGCCTCGGCGTCGACGCGCCGGATCCCCTCGCGGGCCGGGAACAGGTCGCCGCGCACGTACTCGGCGGGCCGGCACGCGCGCAGGCGCGGCTCGAGCGCGGCCTCGGGGGCCAGGTGCAGGATGCGGGCGCCGGCGAGCTGCTCGGGCAGACCGGCCGCGGCCATGTACATCCACAGGTGGCGGTCGCGGTCGTTGCAGCCGCAGTGCGGGCAGCCGTAGACGGCGAGGTCGGAGCCGACCGTGTCCATCAGCACCATGAACGGGCTGCGTTGGGCCATGGCGGGGTGGGGCACCCACGCATCGACGTCACGTTCGCAGAGGCAGCAGAAGGCCATGGGGATTCCTGGGTGTCGTGTCGTTGGTCGGGAAGGGACGGATCAGGCGGCGAGCGCCTCGATGTGCAGGTCCTGCATGGGATGCAGCACGCGCTTGGGCAGCAGGCGCGCCGTTGCCGGGGCCGCGGCGGCGGGCGTGCAGAGCGCGGCGCGCACGGCGTCGGCGCGCGCGGCGCGCTCGGGTCGCGCTGGGCACAAGACGAGCGCGTCGCGGCGCAGTTCGGGGAAGGCCGACAGGGCGCGATAGCCCAGCGTCTCGAGCAGCTGCGGCTCCCAGCCTGCGCGCTGCCAGGCCAGCAGCGCCTCGCGCAGCGGCGCGGCGTCCGCGCCGTCGGCGGGCCACCAGACGATGCGGCGGGTCGGATGCGAACCGGTGCTGGCGGACAGCACGGCGAAGTCCGCCAGCGGCATGTTGGCCGCCAGCAGCAGCTCGGCCTCGCCGTCCGGCGTGTCCTGCCAGCCCGGATTGGCCAGCGCCAGCTCCGCGATCCAGCGCGGCCCCTCGGATCCGGCCGCGCCGCGCAGGCGCGTCGCGCCGGTCTGGCGCAGCACCTCCAGCAGGCCGGCGATGTCGCGCGGCGGGGCGGCGCTCTCGTTGGTGTCGGGCTTCCAGCTGCCGTCGCCGTTGAGGATGTACGACTCCATGTTCAGCGCGATCTTGGCGAGCAGGCCGGTGCGCGCCAGATGCAGGTAGCGCAGGCTGCCGTAGCGCGCGGGCACGGGCTCGCGCAGCGCGTCGTCGCGCCGGTTGCGGCCGGGCCGCGCGGCTTGCGCGTAGTCGAGCGCGACCTCCGTCAGCGTCGCGGCGTCGATGCCCTGGCCGTGGACGACGCGCTCGTAGAGCTGCTGCCACTGGAAGCCCGCGCTCGCGACCTCGGCGTGGCGGTTCTTCACGAGGTAGGCCTGCCAGCCGTTGACCACCTTGGCCGACAGCTGTTCGACGCTGCGCACCGGCAGGTGCACGACGCTGACGCCCTCCATCGCGAGGATGGCGGGACGCGTGCCGTCGGTGAAATGGACGCTGTGGTTGCCCTGCTCGATCACCAGGCGCTCGTCGTCGCGCGGGTCGCGCCGGACGACGGCCTTGTAGTACGTGGGTTCCTCGCGCTTGCGGCGG
>DASQCX010000807.1:0-6157 GCA_035634455.1 Burkholderiaceae bacterium | reverse complement strand
CTGAAGTCGCTGATCGTCTTCGCCTGCCTGATGGAAGGGCTCTTCTTCTACGTCGGCTTCACCCAGATCCTGGCGCTCGGCCGGCAGAACAAGATGACCGGGGCGGCCGAGCAGTACCAGTACATCCTTCGCGACGAGTCGATGCACTGCAACTTCGGCATCGACCTCATCAACACCATCAAGCTCGAGAATCCGCACTTGTGGACGCCTGCGTTCCGCGAGGAAATCCGCGGTCTCATCCAGCAGGGTGTCGAGCTCGAATATCGCTACGCCGAAGACACGATGCCGCGCGGCGTGCTCGGTCTCAACGCGTCCATGTTCAAGGGCTACCTGCGCTACATCGCCAACCGGCGCGCGCAGCAGATCGGCCTCGAGGCGCTCTTCCCGAACGAGGAAAACCCGTTCCCGTGGATGAGCGAGATGATCGACCTGAAGAAGGAACGCAACTTTTTTGAAACCCGCGTCATCGAGTACCAATCCGGTGGCGCCCTGTCCTGGGACTGATCGTCCGCGATCGGTTTCCAGGGTGTTGTAGACAGATCAAGATCCGCGGTGCCAGAAGAATCGCCGTCAGATGCGATTCGCTGGTACCGCAACCCAGTTCATCGTCATGCAAGCCACCCGTCGCCTCGCGCGGCGGGCAAGGCAAGCGGGCGATGAATGCCGCACCGGTTTCGGGGCGGCGTTTCATGCAACTTGATCAAGGAGATTGAAATGGCAACTGCGAAGAAACCGGTCGCGAAGAAGGCGGCCCCGGCGAAGAAGGCTGCGGCGAAGAAGGCTCCGGCCAAGAAGGCCGCCGCCAAGAAGGCCCCGGCGAAGAAGGCCGCTCCGGCCAAGAAGGCGGCTCCGGCGAAGAAGGCCGTCGCCAAGAAGGCTCCGGCCAAGAAGGCCGCGGCGAAGAAGCCGGCTGCCAAGAAGCCGGTCGCCAAGAAGGCTGCCGCCAAGAAGGCGCCGGCGAAGAAGGCCGCCGCGAAGAAGGCGCCTGCGAAGAAGGCCGCCGCCAAGAAGGCCCCTGCGAAGAAGGCCGCCAAGGCGCCTGCGAAAAAGGCTGCTGCGAAGGCCCCTGCGAAGAAGCCGGCCGCGAAGAAGCCTGCTGCGAAGAAGGCTGCCCCCGCGGCGCCTGCTGCCGCTGCGGCTGCGCCTGCGCCCGCTGCGAAGACCGCGCTGAGCCCGGCTGCCGCCTGGCCCTTCCCCACGGGCAACAAGCCCTGAGGTCAGCGTTCTCGCTTGACTGGAAGCCCGGCCTCGGCCGGGCTTTTTCTTGGGGCCGCGACCTTCGCGCCGCGGTCCGTCGAACAATCGCATGATGGATTCGCCCGACCTGCCCTGCCTGTCCGCACGCGGCGACGGCGTGCTGCTCCAGATCAGCGTGATGCCCAACGCCAAGCGCACTGCGGTCGACGGCCTGCACGACGGCGCGCTGCGCGTGCGCCTGGCCGCGCCGCCGATCGACGGGCGCGCGAACGAGGCGCTGGTGGCGTGGCTGGCGAAATCGCTGGGCGTGCCCAGGCGCGATGTCGAACTGCTGCGCGGCGAGTCCAGCCGGCGCAAGCAGGTCGCGGTCGCGGTGAGCTACGACGCCGCTGCGCGCTGGGTGGCCGAGATGCTGAAGGCCTCGGACTGAACGCGACTCAGGCGCCGAGCGCGGCCTTGTCGATCGGGTGATTCTGCCCGCCGCGGTAGGCGATCTTCACGGCGCCGACCTTGTTGCCCAGCTTCACGCAATCGATCAGCGACCAGCCCTTCTCGAGGCCGTACAGCAGCGCGCCGCGGAACGCGTCGCCGCAGCCGGTCGGGTCGACGACGGCGCTGGCCTTCTCGCCCGGCACGTGCGTGCGCACGCCCTGTTCCCACACTTCGCAGCCCTGGTCGCCGAGCGTGACGATCACGCCCTTCAGGTGCGAGGTCGACAGCTCGGCCAGGCTCAGGCCGGTGCGGTCCGCGAGCATCTTCGCCTCGTAGTCGTTGACGGTGACCCAGGTCGCCTGCTCGACGAAGGCGCGCAGGTCGGCGCCGTCGAACATCGGCAGGCCCTGGCCGGGATCGAAGACGAACGGGATCTTCGCGGCGGCGAGGTCCTTCGCGCGGCGGATCATCGCGTCGCGGCCGTCGGGGCCGATGATGGCCAGCGCGATGTCGCCGCGCGCGGGCAGGCCGGCCTCGTGCGCCTGCATCATCGCGCCGGGGTGGAACGCGGTGATCTGGTTGTTGGCCGCGTCGGTGATGATGATCGCTTGCGCGGTGTAGTTGTCCGACGCGACGTGCACGCTGTCCTTGGAGATGCCCAGCTCGTCGAGGTGCGCGAGGTAGCTCGCGCCATCGTTGCCGAGCGCGGCCAGCACCACCGGTTCGCCGCCCAGCAGCTTGAGCGTGTAGGCGATGTTGCCGGCGCAGCCGCCGAACTCGCGCCGCAGCGTCGGCACCAGGAACGACACGTTCAGGATGTGCAGTTGCTCCGGCAGGATCTGGTCGGCGAAGCGGCCGGGGAAGACGGTGATGGTGTCGAACGCGAGGGAACCGCAGACGAGGCTGGCCATGGGGCGCTTTCAGGTATCGAAGGGAAGCGGCGGCGACGCGTACGCCGCGTCGCAGGAACGGGTCAGGGATAGAACAGGTCGGCCTGGAAGCCGCTGGCCGGCAGCGAGCCGACCTGCAGCCGCGCGTGCACGTGCAGTTCGCCGAGCGCCGGCAGCGCGGCCTGGCGGATGCCCAGTTGCTGGGGGCTCAGCACCTTGCGCGCGACGATCTCGCCGTTCAGGTCCATGAAGCTCACGTCGAACGAGGGCATGCGCACCTCGTGGTCGGCGCGGTTGTGCAGGTCGGCGGAGAACAGCAGCACATGCTCGGTGTCGGTGCGCGTCAGCGAGCTGCCGTCGAGCGCGAGGCTGGCGATCGCGCGCGGCGCCTCGATCCGGCAGTCGGCCTGCTCGCAGATCCAGGCCCAGGCCGGTTGCGTGGCGGGCCAGCGCGCGGCGATGGTGTCGCGCAGCGGCCAGGCCAGCTGGCCGGCCGCCGCCACGATCAGCAGCAGCAGCAGCACGCTCAACGTCGCGCGCACCCAGGGCCTGCGCCAGCGCGCGCCGCTGCGGGCCTCGCGCAGGAAGCGCGGGTCCTTGGTCTTGTCGACGAGCGCGCTTTCGGGCGCGTCGGCGGCGGCCTCCTTGCGCTTCTTGGCGCGCTTGGGCGGCCATTCGCCGGCGTCCTCGGGCAGCATCGACGCGAGCGTCGGCGGACCGGCGCGCAGCTCCTCGGCGGCGTCGCTGGCCAGGCGGCTGGGGATGGTCGAGCCGCCGACCTCCGGTGCGGGTTCGATGACCTCGACATCGCTGAAATCGGCGAGCGGATTCTCTTCGAACGCCGGAAACGTGGGCTCCAGCGGCGTCGGCGCCGTGCTCCCGAAGTCCACGCCGAGATCGACCGCGCCCGATGCGGGCGCGTGGATGTCGAGCGGAAGCTCGGCATCGATCGCCGGCGCCGGCGCGGGCTCGGGCGCGGGAGGCGGCGCCTCGACCGGCGGACGGCGCGCCGCGATCGACGGCGGAATGAAGGCGGGCTCTGCCGTCGGCGCGGGCGCGGCGGCGGGCTCGGATGCGGATGGAACGGCGGGTGCCGGCGTGGGCGACGCGACGGGCGCGGGCGGCGGTGCGAACCATGCGGCGGGTGCCGCGGGAGGCGTCGGCGCAGCGACCGGCGCGGCCGGCGGCGCGAACCACGACGCGGGCGCGGGGGCGGGTGCCGGTGCGGGCGTGCGCTGCAGCGGGATGGGCTGGCTCTGCCAGCGCGACGCCGCTTCCTCGGCGCGCCGCGCGAAGTCGAACGGCGCCGGTGCAGACGGCGTGCCGAGCGGCACGGGCGCCGAAGGCCGCGCCGAGGGGGGCGGCGTCCGTGGGACGAGCGGCGCGAGTTCGGTGAGCGCGTCGAGCGCCATCGGCGCGGTCGGCGCGAACGGGCCGGGCAGCGGCGGCGGCGGCGCGTTGGCGGGCTCCGGATCGGACAGATCGAAGAACGGCACCGGTGCCGACGACGTGGCCAGCGGTGTCGGCGTGGTCGGCCTGAACAGCGGCATCGGCGCGGTGGCGAGAGGCACCGGGGCGGTCGTCGGTGCCAGCGGCACCGGCGCCGACGGCGTCGACAGCGGCATGGGCGCCGTGGTCGGCGACAGCGGGGCGGGCGCCGCTGCCGTCACGGGCGGCGTCACCACGATCGAAGGCGCCCGGCTGGCGGCGGCGGCCGCCGCCGTGGCGGCCTGCGCGCGCGCGGCCTCCTCGGCCAGGCGCGCGGCGAAGCGCGGCGCGATCGTCGTGCGCGTGGCGACCTGCTGGACCGGGCTGGTCACGGACTGCGGCGGCGCGGGCTGCGATGTCGACGGCGCCGGCGTCTGCACGGCAGGGCGGTCCGGCGCGAGCGGCATCGGCCGCGTGGCCGGCGTGAAGCCGGTGTAGCCCGGGCGGATCGGCGGCGGCGACGGCGGCTGGTTCGCGTTGCCGAAGGCCGCGGGCGTGGCCGGCACGGATTGCGGCGCGGCGGCCGGCGAGGCGGATGGCCGCGGCGTGAACACGACAGGCGCCGGGGCCGTCGGCGGAGCAGGTGCCGGTGCTGGCGGCGTCGGCGCCGCCGGGATCGGCGCGCTGGCGCGCTGCTGGGCGAACGCGCGCGTGGCCGGAGGCGGCGGCGCGGCGGCCGGCCGGGGCGCGGCGCGGCGGCCGGAGAGGGCAGGATCGCTGTCGAGGTCGAACAGCGCCTCGATGCCGTGGAACACCTCGTGGCACTGGCCGCAGCGCACCCAGCCTTCGGAGACCTTGAGCTGGTCCTGCACGACGCGGAAGATCGTGCCGCAGGCGGGGCAGCGGGTGGCGAGGCTCATGCCCGAATCATACGATGCGACGAAGGCGATTCCGGGGCGCGTGAGCAAGGGATCACATACCCCGTCGGGTATGGAATCTCATCGCGCGGACGAATTGGTGACGGATAGCCGCCCGCGGCGGCCGCTCTCAACCCGGCTTGCGCCGTGTTGGCGGATGACCGCCTGGCGGCGGTCGCCTTCAACCCGGCTTGCGCCGTGTTGGCGGATGACCGCCTGGTGGCGGTCGCCTTCAACCCGGCTTGCGCCCGGTCATCAGGATCCAGCCGTCGACGGTGTTGGCGACGTCCAGCGCGATCCACGGTGCGTAGGCGGCCTTGAGCTCGTCGGCCTGGCGCTCGAGGATGCCGGCCAGTACCAGGTGGCCACCGGGGGCGACGTGGCCGCACAGCAGCGGGGCCAGCATCTTCAGCGGCGTGGCGAGGATGTTGGCCAGCACCAGCGGGTATTGCCCGGCGGCCATGTCGGGCGCGCCGGAGCGCAGCGTCACGCCGTTGTCGGCGGCGTTCTGCGCGGTGGTGGAGATGGCGGCGGGGTCGATGTCGACGGCGTCGATGGGCGTGCCGCCGTGCATGGCCGCGCCGATGGCCAGGATGCCCGAGCCGCAGCCGTAGTCCAGCACGCGCCGGCCGGCGATGTCGGCTTCGTGCGCGGCGATCCAGCCCAGGCACATGCGCGTGGTCGGGTGGGTGCCGGTGCCGAAGGCCATGCCGGGGTCGAGGCGGATGACGCGCTTCGCGCCGGCGGGCGGCTCGTGCCAGGTCGGCACGATCCAGAACTCGGGCGTGATCTCGACCGGGTCGAACTGCGATTGCGTCAGCCGCACCCAGTCCTGCTCCTCGACCTTGTGCAGCGACGTCATGCTGATGCTGGCGCCGGGCTGGGTGGCCCAGTCCTGCGCGAGCAGCAGCGTGGCGGCCTCGCTGGCGGCCTGCTCGGTCTCGAACAACGCCTTCAGCGTCGAGCGCGCCCAGCCCGCGCTCGGGGCGGGCATGCCGGGCTCGCCGAACAGCGCCTGCTCGGCGTCGGTGTCGGCGTCGGTGTCCTCGACGGAGACCGACAGCGCGTCGAGCTCGTCCATCAGGGCGTCGGAGACCGACTCGACGAGCGACTCGGGCGCCTGCAGCACGAGCTCGAACATCGTCAGCGCGTGTGCTGGGCCAGCCAGCTTTCCAGATAGTGGATGCTGGTGCCGCCTTCGATGAACTTGGCGTCGACCATCAGCTCGCGGTGCAGCGGGATGTTGGTCTGGATGCCCTCGACCACCGTCTCGGACAGCGCCACGCGCATGCG
>DASQCX010000806.1:0-5684 GCA_035634455.1 Burkholderiaceae bacterium | reverse complement strand
ACGACGCTCGCGGCGAGCAACGCGAACGTGATCCCGCGCAGGCCGCGGAACGCCGTCTCCAGTGTCTTGTTCATGGTCTGCCTCACGCCACGCGGCGCCGCGCCACGATGGACGGCGACTCGACGTGGCGCGATGCTATTGAAGCAAAACTACATCACCAAGACCGGATTTTCCCTGCCCATGTGCTGTAACTACATTGCTGTGTAGTCGGCATGGCAAAGGCGGCGCATCGACCGCTGCCGGACGTCGCCGGCGTCAGTGCGCGCGCGCCGCCAGCCGGGTCGCCTGGCGCGGCCAGGACATGCGGAAGTGGCGGTCGAACAGGTGGTCGAACTCGCCGGGCGGCACATCGCCGATGCGCGAATCGACGTCCGTCGGCAGGCTGACGATGGCCTGCTGTGACCACAGCGGGATGCCGCCCAGACGCAGCGATACGACACGGAATTCGCGCGGCTGCGGGAACTCGCACGAGTCGTCGCCCAGGCGCGCCAGGCCGGCGTGGCGCCGCAGCTCGACCGTGCAGGGCCCGGAACGGAAGCGCCACAGGCACTCCCAGCCCGCGATCCGGTGCCGCACCTGGAACGTGCGGACGGCCAGTGCGACGAGCACCAGCGATACCAGCAGCAGTTCGGTCATGGGCGGCCTCCTTCCGGGCGGGATTCCACACTGTCAATGTGCTCCCAATCGGCCGGAAAGGCATCCCACCAAAGGGTGCTTCGACGCGCCGGAGCCACCATTTCCGTGACGAACCGCACATACCGAAGGCTGTATTCACCCGGTTACAGGCGCAGGGGACGTCCGCCGACATCGACCTGAGTCGGACAGGAACCCTCCCGTCAGGCCGCGCGCTGCAGCCGCATCGCCCCCGGCAGCGGCACCGAGCGGCGCAGGATGCCCTCGCCCAGCCAGTCGGCCGCCCTGCGCGCGCGGCGCGCGACGTCGGGCAGCGGGATCTGCTGGTAGTCGTCGTTGAAGACCTCGAAGCTGTAGTCGCCGCGGTAGCCCTGGGCGTGCAGGCGCGAGACGAGCTCGGCCACCTGGTCGCTGTGCGCGCCCTCGCCGGGGAAGACGCGGAAGTGGCGCGCGGTGGCAATGCGCTCCTCCACCGAGCGGATCTCCTGCCACATGAAGTCGGCCAGCTGCACGAGGAAGATGCGCTCGGGGTCCAGCCACTGCAGCTCGTCCAGCGAGGTCTTGGTGGCGAACATGTGGAACGAGTCCAGGCCGATGCCGAGGTTGGGCATGTCGGCGCGCATCACGACGTCCCAGGCGGCCGGGAACTCCTCGATGTTGCGGCCCCAGGACAGCGCCTCGAAGGCGACGCGGATGCCGCGCGGGATCGCCAGCATCGCCAGCTTGCGCAGGTCGCGCGCGATCAGGTCGGGGTCGGCGGAAGCGTGCGCGGAGGTCGACGAGCACACCAGCAGCACCTTGGCGCCGACGGCCGCGCACAGCTCCAGCATCGACTTGGCGATGTCGACCTTGTACTCGTGCAGCTGGCCCGACAGCCCTTCGAAGTCGCGCAGCACCTGGAAGCCGGTGACGCGCAGCCCGCTCTCGCGCACCGCGGCGATCGCGGCCTCGACGCCCTCGGCGTGGCCCACGAGGTCGCGCGCGGACAGCATCACCTGCGAGAAGCCGGCTTCGCGGATCGCCCGCAGCTTGGCCGGCAGCGGGCCCGCCAGCGAGATGGTGTCCATGCCGAAATCGTCGATGCGGCCGGTGTGCTGGCTCATGAGGCGCTCCTGTCGTCGCGGACCAGTTCGAAGACGACGCTGCCCAGCTGCGTGCGCGTGACGGCGCCGCGCTCGTCCGAATGCACGTGCGGCGTCTCGTTGAACTGCACGCCGCGTTCGCGCAGCAGCGCCACGCAGGCCCGCGGGTCGGGCGTGCCGAGCCCGATGCGCGCGATCCACTCGCGGCCCTCGGCATCGACGATGCCCGGCTCGGGCTCGATCAGCTGCACGTAGAAGCGGCTCGCCGCGCCGCCCGGGCCGACGAGCACGCGGCCCTTGGGCATGACGCCGAAGCGCTGGTCGTCGGGCAGCACCGCGAAGCCGAACAGCATCGAGTAGAACGCCGTCCAGTCCTGCATGCGGTCGTTGCCGATGTACTGCACGACGCCGAACCAGTGCAGGCCCGCGAGCGCCGGCGGGTGCGGGTCGACGGTGGGGATCGCGGTGAAGTCGACGTCGTAGATCGAGAACTCCCTGTGCCGGTCGACGAAGTAGATGCGCGAGCCGCCGACGCCGTGGATGGCGGGGATGTTGAGCTCCATCACCTCGACGTGCGTCGGCACCGCCCACGCGCCCAGGTCCAGCACGTGCCGGTACGCCGCCGCGGCGTCGCGCACGCGCAGCGCGATCGCGGCGATCTTCGGCGCGTCGTCATGGCCGCCCTCGCCGTCCGCCGGCGCCGGCTCGCTGGCGTTGACGACGACGTTCATCGCGCCCTGGCGGTACAGCGTGACCTCGCGCGAGCGGTGCCGCGCGATCGGCCGGAAGCCCATGGTCTCCAGCACCTGGCCGAGGGCCTGGGGCCGCGGCGTGGTGTATTCGACGAACTCGATGCCGTCGAGCCCGATCGGGTCGCTGGGATCGGCGCGGAGTTCGCGTTCGAGTGCGGGAGACGTCATCGAATGCTCCATGAACCTGCGGTGGGACGATGGTAGGCGAGATGTCAGAACTTGTGGACGCAGCCCAGCTGCACGCCGGTGATGGTGCGGCCGTTGACGTCGTTCGGGTTGGTGAAGTTCGACTTCAGCCCGCCCGAGCCCGCCGGCCGCCAGCCGCCGTTGGCGTCGTTGCGGATCGTGTCGACCAGCGCCAGCAGCATCGTGCGCTTGGACAGGTCGTAGTACGCGCCCGCCGCCCCGCCGCTGGCGCCGCGGTCGCGGCCCGACTTGTCCTCGATGCGGCCCCACAGCGCGCCCACGCGCAGCTGCGGCGTCACGTTGTAGTCGACCGAGCCCTGCCAGATGTCGTAGAAGTGGTTCAGGTCGGGGTTGGTGCCCGCGTTGTAGCCGCCCGTGTTGCTCAGGATCGTGCCGGCGGTGTTGCTGACCGCGGTGGCCGTGTCGTTGTTGCTGTGCACGTAGGCCAGGTAGACCGTGCCGCGGCCGTACATCCAGTTGGCGTAGACGTTGTCGTAGACCACGCTGCGGTTGATCGTCGCGTGCGACGGCGGCTCGCCGCGCAGGCCGAGGTAGCCGGCGCGGAAGCTGTCGTTCTGCCAGTCCAGGCCCAGCTGCCAGACGATCGGTCGGTTGCCCACGGGGCTCTCGGGCAGCGAGCCGTGGCCCTCGACCTGCAGGCCGCCGAAGCGCTTGGTGATGAACGAGACGTCGTTGTCGTAGCGCGAGGGCACGCCGAAGTTGTTGATCATCGAGCCGAGGTCGCGCGCGGTCCAGTCGATGTAGGCGCCGCGCGCCTGGATCGGGCCGTTCTGGCGGCCGACGCGGAACTCGGCCCACGGGGTGTCCAGGCCGACGTAGGACTGGCGGTCGAACAGGATGCCGTTGACGGCCGACGAGCCGTTGTCGGCGTTGATGCCGCCCTCGAGCTTGAAGGTGACGCCGTAGCCGCCGCCCAGGTCCTCGTTGCCGCGCAGGCCCCAGCGGCTGCGCAGGTAGGCGCCGTCCTCCAGCGCCACCACGTGCACGCCGCTGCTGCTGCGCATGTAGTTGCCGTACAGGTCGATGTTGCCGTAGAGCGTGACGCTGCTGGGCTCGGCGTGCGCGCATGCGGCGGCCGCCGCCAGCGCCGTCGCGGTGGCAAACTTGCGGATCATGGGTTGTCTCCTCGCACCGCGTCGGGTGCAGTTGGTGGCATCGTTGGTGTGGTGGGAACTCGGTGGCGCAGCCTAGTAGCGCAGCTGCGCGACCTCGCGCAATTCCTCGGGCGTCGCGCTGCCGAAGCCGAAGAACTCGAGGTAGGCGGGGATCATCTCGAACAGCATGTCGGTGCCCAGCTGGTACGGGCAGCCCTTGGCCCTGGCCGCGAGCAGCAGCGGGGTCATCTCCTGCTTCATCACGACCTCGCCGACGAAGGTCGTGGGCGCGACGCGCGCCATGTCGAACGGCAGCGGGTCGCCGTCCTTCATGCCCAGCGGGGTCGCGTTGACGATCAGGTCGAAGCCGGCCGGGTCGTTGGAGCCGATGCCGACCTCGAGCCGCGGGTAGTGCTCGCGCAGGCGGCCGGCCAGGGCCTCCGACGCCGCCGTGTGGCCGTCGAACAGCGCCATCTGCGCGACGCCCGCCGCGGCCAGCGACGCGGCGATCGCCGAGCCGACGCCGCCGTTGCCCGACACCAGCACGCGCTTGCCGGCGAGGTCCAGGCCCTTGCGCTGCACGCCGCGCACGAAGCCGGCGCCGTCGAACTGGTCGCCCAGCAGCGTGCCGTCGGGGCGCAGCAGGATCGCGTTGGACGCGCCGGCGATGCGCGCGGTCGGCGTCAGCTCGTCGACCAGGCTGTTGGTGACGACCTTGTGCGGCATCGTCACCAGCGCGCCGCGCACGTTGGACATGCGGAAGATGGCCATCAGGCTGGTCGCGTAGTCCTCGGGGCGCACGCCCATCGGGATGACCGCCGCGTCGATGCCGTGCCTGTCGAACCACGGGTTGTAGATCATCGGCGCCTTGAACGCCTCGGTCGGGAAGCCGATGTGGGCGATGAGCGTCGTCTTGCCACTGATCATGGGAAGCTCCTGGGTGCGCGCTGCGGTTCAGGCCGCCTTGCGCCAGCGCGACTGCGAGATCACGACTTCGCGCTGGTGGTCGTACTCGCTCTTGTCGGCGGGCACCGCGCCCCGGTTGCCGAGATCCTTCAGGGCGACGCGGTAGGTCTCGCGGGCGCTGAAGGCGGCGATCGCGGCGATCGAGGTCGTCACCAGCGTCAGCGTGCCGATCACCAGCGGGATGTTGGTCGACCCCGGGGGCGCGACGGAGGCGAACAGCGCCGGCAGCATCGCGGTGATCATGGTGCCGATGTTCTGCGAGATCGCCATCGCGGACACACGGGCGCGGGTCGGGAACAGCTCGGGATAGAAGCTCGGGAACACCGCGTTGTAGCCCTGGTAGACCACGCCCCACATCAGCAGCGACATGCAGATCGCCAGCGGCACGTTGTGGATGCTGATCGCATACAGGTAGGCGTACGACAGCAGCCCCGAGCCGAGCGCGCCGGCGATGATGAACGGGCGGCGGCCGATGCGGTCGGACAGGTTGCCCACCACCGGGATGATCAGCACCGCGATGACGTTGCCGATCACCGGGATCCACAGGTAGACGTCCTTGCTGAAGCCGATGCCGTAGGCCGGCTGCACCGCGTAGGCGGCGCCGAAGATGGTGGCCACCACGGCGATCACGTTCATCAGCGAGCAGCAGATCACGCGCAGCATGTCGTCCCAGTGGAAGCGGAAGGCCTCCAGCACCGGCGTCCTGGGCACCGCGCCGCGCTCGGCCTCGGCGGCGAAGGCGGGCGTCTCGTCGACCTCGCGCCGGATGACGTAGGCCACCGCGATCACGACGAAGCTCAGGATGAACGGGATGCGCCAGCCCCAGGACAAGAAGTCCGCCTCGGACAGCTGGCTCACCGCGGTCAAGGCCAGCGTCCCCAAGAGCATCCCCACGGTGACGCCCATCTGCGGCACGCTGCCGAAGAAGCCGCGGTTGCCCCTGCTGGAGT
>DASQCX010000805.1:0-2694 GCA_035634455.1 Burkholderiaceae bacterium | reverse complement strand
AGCCTGACGCTTCTACACTGCGGGCCATGCGTCGTGCCGATCGCCTGTTCCGGATCGTCCAGCTGCTGCGCGGGCGGCGGTTGTCCACCGCTGCCTGGATCGCGGAGAAGCTGGAGGTCTCCGTGCGCACCGTCTACCGCGACGTGGCCGACCTGCAGGGGCAGGGCGTGCCGATCGAGGGCGAGGCGGGCGTGGGCTACCGGCTCGCCGGCGGCTTCGACCTGCCGCCGCTGATGTTCACGACGCTCGAGGCCCAGGCGCTGGTCGCGGCGGTGCGGCTGGCCCAGAGCCGGCTCGACCCGGCGCTGGCGCTCGCGGCCGAAGACGCGCTGGCCAAGATCGTCGGCGTGCTGCCGCCGGCCGCGCGCGCCGCGGCCGAGGCGCTGCCGCTGTTCGCCGCGCCGGCGGCGCGCGACCGCGAGAGCGCCGAGCGCCTGGGCCTGCTGCGCGACGCCGCCTCGGGCCGCCGCCGCATCCGCTTCGACTACGAGGACGCCCAGGGCGCCGCCACCTCGCGCACCGCGCGGCCGCTGGGCTGCTACCACTGGGAATCGGTGTGGACGCTGGCCGCCTGGTGCGAGCACCGCGACGCGTTCCGCAGCTTCCGCGTCGACCGCATGCGCTCGGTGGACGTGCTGGACGTCTTCCGCGACGAGCCGGGCCGCACGCTGCCCGACTTCCTGCGCCATGCCCAGGAGGCGCGCCAGGCCCGCGACGCCTCGCGAATGATGTAAAAGTCCCTTTCCATGTAAAGGGTGCTTTACAGCATTCCGGAATGTCCTCACAATGGAAAGCATCCTTTCCACTTCGACGTTCCACATGCAGAGCAAGCAATACCTGAAGGAGCTGGCGGCGACGCTGGCGATCTACGGCGCGGTGCTGTCCGGCTCGATCGAACTCCTCACCCACGTCGACGTCGCCCGCCCCTGGCGCGACCTGGTCGCGCTGAGCCCGATGCTGCCCGCGGCCGCGATGGCCTGGGTGATCCTGCGCGAACTGCGCCGCATGGACGAGCTGCAGCGGCGCATCCAGCTCGAGGCGCTCGGCTTCTCCTTCGCCGGCACCGCCATCCTGACGTTCAGCTACGGTTTCCTCGAGGGCCTGGGCTACCCGCGGCTGTCGATGTTCGCGGTCTGGCCGATCCTGGCCGGGTTGTGGATCGTCGGCCTCATGCTGGCCCGCAGGCGCTACCAATGAGGAACCGCGTGCGCGAACTGCGCGCCGAGCGCGGCTGGTCCCAGACCGAGCTCGGCGAGCGCCTCGGCGTGTCGCGGCAGACCGTCAACGCGATCGAGAACGAACGCTACGACCCCAGCCTGCCGCTCGCCTTCCTGATCGCCCGGGCCTTCGGCCTGACGATCGAACAGATCTTCCTCGAGGAGCGATGACATGACCCTCTCCCTTTCGCCGCGGCTGCGGCAGGCCGCCGCATGCCTGGGGCGCGCGCTCTGCACCCTGCAGCCGCGCCTGGCCATCATCGTCGCGATCGCCGTGGCGCTCGCGAGCTCGGCCCATGCCGCCTCCGTGCCGTTCGAGGTGCGCGCCACCGGCACCGGATCCGGGGTGCTGCTCATCCCAGGCCTCGCGTCGTCCGGGACGACACCGTCAGGCGGCTCCGAGTGCGGCGCCGCTGCCACCTGTCCACGCTGGAAGGCTTCATCGACTGACGCGCGAATGGGCCGCCGCGCCGAAAGGATTGCGACGGTCGCCTAGACTCGCGCGATGCCCGTGTCCCACCTGCTGCTCGCCCTGGCCGTCGTCGCGATCTGGGGCACGAACTTCGTCGTCATCCGGCTCGGGCTCGACAGCTTCGCGCCCTACACCTTCGCCGCGCTGCGCTACACCTTCTCGTTCCTGCCTTTCATCTTCTTCGTGCGCAGGCCGGCGATCTCGTGGGGCAAGCTCGCCGCGTTCGGCCTGCTGATCGGCGTCGGGCAGTTCGGGCTGCTGTTCTGGGCGATGCGCTCGGACATATCGCCGGGCCTGGCATCGCTGGTGATCCAGTCCCAGGTGTTCTTCACGATCGCGCTGGCGGCCGCGCTGTACCGCGAGCGTCTCGCGCCGCTGCAGTGGCCGGCCTTCGCGCTGGCGGTGACGGGACTGGCGATCGTCGCGACGCACGTCTCGGCCGGTGCGGGGGTGACGCTGTTCGGCGTCGTGCTGGTGATCGCCGGCGCCGTCTGCTGGGCCGGCGGCAACCTGGTCGCGCGCGCGGCCGGCCGCGTCGACGCGCTCGGCTTCATGGTCTGGTCCAGCCCGTTCGCGGCGGTGCCGCTGTGGATCATCACGCTGCTGCAGAGCGGCTCCGCCGAGGTCGGCGCCTCGCTCGCGCATGCGGACGCGGCGGCCTGGGCGACGGTCGCCTGGCAGTCCATCGGCAACACGCTGTTCGGCTACGGCGTCTGGAACTGGCTGCTCGCGCGCCATCCGGCCTCCACCGTCACGCCCACCGCGCTGCTGGTGCCGGTGTTCGGCATGAGCGCGTCGGCCATCGCGCTGCACGAGGGCCTGCCGGCGTGGAAGCTGGGCGCCGCCGCGCTGGTGATGGGCGGGCTGGCGCTGAACCTGCTGGCGACGCGGCGACGCGCCTGATCGCGTCTCAGGCGATCGCCACCCCGAGCTTGCCGGCGAAGTGGCGCGTCAACGGCGTCACCGGCTTGGCGAGGCAGCGCTCGTTGAGCACGGCGCGGCCGA
>DASQCX010000804.1:0-8860 GCA_035634455.1 Burkholderiaceae bacterium | reverse complement strand
TGGCCGGCGGCGACATCAAGTTCCTGGGCAAGTCCATCGCCGGCCAGGGCGCCTGGAACCTCGTCAAGCAGGGCCTGGTGATGGTGCCCGAAGGCCGCGGCACGTTCACGCGGATGACGATCACCGAGAACCTGCTGATGGGCGCGCACGTCCGCCACGACGACGAGATCGAGGCCGACATCGACAAGGTCTTCACCACCTTCCCGCGCCTGAAGGAGCGCGCCGCGCAGCTGGCCGGCACGATGTCCGGCGGCGAGCAGCAGATGCTGGCGATGGGCCGCGCGCTGATGGCGCGCCCGAAGGTGCTGCTGCTGGACGAGCCCTCGATGGGCCTGTCGCCGATCATGGTCGACAAGATCTTCGAGGTGGTCGAGTCCATCCACAAGCAGGGCACGACCGTGCTGCTGGTGGAACAGAACGCCAGCCGCGCGCTGGGCATCGCCAACCGCGGCTACGTCATGGAGTCGGGCGAGATCTCGATGGACGGCCAGGCCGACATGCTGCTCAACGACCCGAAGGTGCGGGCCGCCTACCTGGGCGAGTGACGTCCCGGCGCTAGAGGCACATCCCGGCCAGCCCGCAACCCGCCGCCAGCGCGGCGAGCGGCGCGACCACGGCCGCGAACGCCGCCACGAACAGCGAGAGAGCGCGCGCCGGCCGGTCCGGCACGCCAGCGTGCCGCAGCGACTGCGCGGACGCGACGCACACCGCGCCCGGGAACGCGAGGAACAGCGGGACGACGAGGCACGCCAGCGCATGGTCGAGCCGCGCCCAGCGCCGCGGGTCGTCGAACAGGCGCGCGAACGCGAGGGCGCGGCTGTCGAGCGCGATGCAGGCCAGCGTGACCGCCAGCGCGACGAGGAAGCCGCGATGGCGCCACGCCGTCGAGGCCCATTCCGACAGCGGCCACAGCGCCGCGACCGCGAAGGTCTCGGCGCCGATCAGCAGCGACCAGGCGATCTGGTGGGGCAGCGTGTCGAAATCCATCGGCGGCGGACGCGCGCAAGGCCGGTCGCGGTGGCCTTCAGTCGCCGTGCTTGTCGGCTTCCGAGGTGAAGCTGTCGGCGTAGAACTCGTCGCCGGGCAGGCCGCACTGCGCGACGAAATCGCGCTGGGCCGACTCCACCATGACGGGCACGCCGCACGCGTAGACCTGGTGGCCCGACAGGTCGGGCAGGTCGGCCATCACGGCCTGGTGGACGAAGCCGGTGCGGCCCGTCCACGCGTCCTCCGGCGCCGGCTCGGACAGCACCGGCACGTACTCCAGCTGCGGCACGAGTTCCCTGGCGGTGGCGAGCCAGTCGTTCAGGTAGAGGTCGGCCTTGCGGCGCGCGCCCCAGTACAGCCGCACGGGGCGGATGCTGCCCAGGTGGTGCATCTGCTCGATCAGCGCCTTGATCGGCGCGAAGCCGGTGCCCGAGGCCAGCAGCACGATGGGCTTGTCGCTCTCCTCGCGCAGGAAGAAGCTGCCGAACGGGCCCTCCATGCGCAGGATGTCCTTCTCCTTCATCGCGCCGAACACGTGGTCGGTGAACTTGCCGCCGGGCATGTGGCGGATGTGCAGCTCGATGGCCGCCGGCGTGCCCAGGTTGTGCGGCGCGTTGGCCATCGAGTAGCTGCGGCGCGACCCGTCGCGCAGGATGAACTCGACGTACTGGCCGGCGCGGTAGCGGAACGGCTGCGTCGCGGGCAGCTGCACGCGCACGACGACCACGTCGGCCGACGGCCGCTCCAGGCTCAGCACGCGGCCGGGCATCTTGCTGATCGGGTACTCGCCGGCGCCCACCACCATGCGCGCCTCGACCACGCAGTCGGTCTGCGGCGTGGCGCAGCAGGTCAGGATCAGGCCGTCCGCCTCCTCGGCCTCGGACAGCGCCTTGTGCTGGTGTGCGCCATGGATCACGCGGCCCTCCTTGAGCCGGCTCTTGCACGAGCCGCAGGCGCCGTCGCGGCAGCCGTAGGGCAGGCCGACGCCGGCGCGGATGGCGGCCGACAGGATGGTCTCGTCGCGCGCGACGTCGAAGGCGCGCTCGGCGGGGTGGAGGGTGACGGTGAAGGTCATGTCGAAAACAGCGGCGGGCGCGAGGAAACGCGAAGGGCGCCGGGCGGCGCCGAATGTCGGATTATCCCGCGCGGCGGCGATCTCGCCCTAGACTCGGGACATGTCCGACCACGCAGCGCCCGTCGCCCCGCAGCTGAGCATCCGCTCGTACAGCGGCGAGCAGACCGTGCACGAGCACGGCTACGCCCAGGTGCTGTTCGCCTGGCGCGGCCGCATGGACATCGAGGTCGGCGCGTCGGCCGACTTCTCGGACAGCTCCTGCGGCCTGATCATCCCGGCCGGCGTCACGCACGCCTACGCGGCCTCGCCCGACCTGCGCATGGTCGTCATCGATGCGCCGCCCGATCTCGGCCTCGACCGCGCGCGCCGCTTCCCGGTGACGGCCGGCGTGCGCGCCCTGGTCGGGCGATCGGACGCCGACGACCTGCTCGCCGCCATCCTCGGCACGCCGCGCGCCGGCGTGCGGCGCGGCATCGCGCTCGACCGCCTGCAGGCCGAGCTGGCCGGCGCGCTGCACGAGCCGTGGACCACTGCCCGCATGGCCGAGCGCTGCCTGCTGAGCCCGCAGCGCTTCCACGCGCGCCTGCTGGAGCTGACGGGGCAGTCGCCGCAGGCCTGGCTGCGCGCGCTGCGGCTGGACGCGGCGCAGCGGCTGCTCAAGCGCGGCCTGACGCTGGAGGCCGTCGCCGCGCGCGTCGGCTACGCCACGGCCAGCGCGCTCGCGCATGCGCTGCGGCGCGATCGCGAGATCGGCGTGCGCGCGCTGCGGGGCGACTGAAGAACCGTGGACGCATCCAACGCGCCCGATTCGTTCACGGGTGCTGAAGTCGAGAGTCTCTCGACAAATCCGCCGCCGACCCGCGCGACCATGGCCGCATGAAGACTGCATCCTGGCCGGGCATCGTCCTGGCGCTGGCGGCGGCCGTGCTGTGGGGCACGACCGGCACGTCCCAGCATTTCGCCGGTGGCCACCTGTCGTCGTACTGGATCGGCACGCTGCGCCTCGTCATCGCCGCGCTGTTCTTCGCGGGGCTGGTGGCCGCCACCGAGCGCGGGACGGCGCGACCGCGCCCGGGCGACCTGTGGCAGCGACAGCTGCTGGCGGGCGCGGCCATCGCCGTCTACAACCTCGCGTTCTTCTCGGGCGTGCGGCTGGCGGGCGTCGCGGTGGGCACGACCATCGGCATCGGCAGCGGGCCGCTGTTCGCCGGCGCGCTGCAGGCGCTGATCACGCGGCGCGCGCCGGTGCCGCCGTGGTGGCTGGGCACGGCGCTGGCCATCGCCGGCGGGGCCGCGATCGCGCTGGGCAACGGTGGCGCCGCGCCGGCCGACGCAGGCGGGCTGCTGCTGTGCCTGACGGCCGGCTTCTCGTACGCGGTCTACACGCTGACGGCCAAGTCGCTGGCCGGGCACGCGTCGCCGGCGCGCGCCAGCCTGTGGGTGTTCGGCACGGCGGCCGCGATCGCGCTGCCGGCGGCGTGGGCGCTCGCGCCGTCGGGGCCGGCCGACCTGGCCGCGGCCGGCGCGCGCACGTGGCTGGTCGTCGGGTGGCTGGGCATCGTCGCGACGGGCGTGTCGTACCTGCTGTTCAGCACCGCGCTGCGCTTCATCTCGGGCGCGACCGGCGTGGCGCTGGCGCTGGCCGAGCCCATGACCGCCTTCACGCTGGCCGTGCTGCTGCTGGGCGAGCCGCTGCGCGCCAGCGGCGCGGTCGGCATCGCGCTGATCCTGGCCGGGCTGGCCCTGGTCATCGCTGCCGAACGCCGGGGTTGAGACAATGCGCCCCTGATGGCGCGCCAACCCACCCTCCTGATCATCGGCTGCGGCGACGTCGGCCTGCGCGTCGTGCGCGCGCTGGCCGGCCGGCTGCGCCTGCTCGCGCTGACCTCGTCGCCGGATCGCTGCGGCGCGCTGCGCGCCGCGGGCGTGCGGCCCGTCGTCGGCGACCTGGATGACCGCGCGTCGCTCGGACGCCTGGCCGGCCTCGCCGACGCCGTGCTGTACCTCGCGCCGCCGCCCGCGACGGGCCACGCCGACCCGCGCCTGGCCGCGCTGCTCGCGGCGCTGAGCCGGCGCGCGCTGCCGTCGCGCGTCGTGTACGCGAGCACCACCGGCGTCTACGGCGACTGCCGCGGCGAGCTCGTCGCCGAGACGCGCCAGCTGAACGCCGCCACCGACCGCGCCCGCCGCCGCGTCGACGCCGAGTCGCGCCTGCGCGCCTGGGGCCGCGCGACCGGCGTGCGCGTGACGACGCTGCGCATCCCCGGCATCTACGCGAGCGACCGCGAGGGCGGGCGTCCGCAGGATCGCGTGCGCCGCGGCACGCCGGTGCTGGCGGCCGGGGACGACGGCTACACCAACCACATCCACGCCGACGACCTCGCGCGGGCCTGCATCGCGGCGCTGTGGCGCGGCCGCCCGCAGCGCGCGATCAACGTCTGCGACGACACCGACATGAAGACGGGCGACTATTACGACCTCGTCGCCGACCTGAGTGGCCTCCCGCGCCCCGCGCGCGTGACGCGCGCGCAGGCGGGCGAGCGCTTCACCCCCGCGCAGTGGAGCTTCCTGAACGAGTCGCGCCGGCTCTCGAACGAGCGCATGAAGCGCGAGCTGCGGCTGCGGCTGGAGCGGCCGACGATCCGCGAGGGCCTCGCGGATTGAAGCGCGTCAGTGCACGCGCCGGATGTGCGTCGGCGGCTTCTTGCGCCTGAACGACGGCGGGCGCCAGCGCCAGTACAGGATCATCAGGTAGCCGCCCAGCGCGCCGCCGAACTGCGCGAGGTCGCGCGCCCAGCCGCCGGAGCCGTTGGCGAAGTCGCCCAGCATCAGGAACACGCTGATGCCCAGGAAGATCCAGGCGGCCACCAGCTGCGTGACCTCGAGCACGAAGAACAGCCGGATCGGCCGATGCGGGAACAGGATGCCCACCGCGATCAGGATGCCGAACGCGATGCTCGAGGAATCGAACAGCGCCGCCGCCGGCATGGCCCAGCCCAGCAGCGGCGGCAGCAGCGTCAGCAGCAGGTAGACGGCCGCGGCCATCAGCACGCTCGCCAGCACGAACTGGATGTAGCGCCGCTCGCCCCAGATGCCCTCCAGCTCCGAGCCGAAGTAGTACAGCATCATCATGTTGAACAGCCAGTTCAGCACGCTGACGTGCACGATCGGGAACGTCAGCACCTGCCACGGCCAGAAACCCGACAGCACCGGATGCAGCGCCAGCCACTGGCCCATCAGCATCCACAGCGCCGGGATCTGCGAGGCGAACAGCGTGACGGTGCAGACGATCAGCAGGAGGCGGGTGATGGGTGGCGGGGCTTGCATGGCGGGGTGTTGGACAGTGAGTGCCCAGTGTGCCATGGCCCCGGAGGCGCGCCGGCGCGGACGATTGGCGAGCCCGGCGTTGGTGGGCCGCGAGCGCGGAAGGGAGCCCTTGGTGCCTCGGGTCGGACTCGAACCGACACCCCTTTCGAGAACGGATTTTGAGTCCGTCGCGGCTACCGATTACGCCACCGAGGCAGGGGATGCTGCGGGCGTAAGCACGTGCGCAGGGGGCGGATTATCACATGGCGAAGGCGAGGTTTGGGGCGCGCTGCGACAATGGGGACTTCTGTCCAGCTCATCGTTTCAACGGATCCCCCGCCCATGCCGACGTACATGACCCTCGAGGAGGCCATCGGCCACACGCCGCTGGTTCGGCTGCAGCGCGTCGTCGGCGCCGAGATCGCCGCGCGCGGCAACGTCGTCCTGGGCAAGCTGGAGGGCAACAACCCGGCCGGGTCGGTGAAGGATAGGCCGGCGATCTCGATGATCCGCGGCGCCGAGGAGCGCGGCCAGATCAAGCCGGGCGACACGCTGATCGAGGCGACGTCCGGCAACACCGGCATCGCGCTGGCGATGGCCGCGGCGATCAAGGGCTACCGCATGGTGCTGATCATGCCGGAGGACCTGTCGATCGAGCGCGTGCAGACGATGAAGGCCTACGGCGCCGAGCTGATCCTCACCCCGAAGTCGGGCGGCATGGAGTACGCGCGCGACCTCGCGCTGCAGATGCAGTCCGACGGCAAGGGCCTGGTGCTCGACCAGTTCGCCAACCCCGACAACCCTCGCATTCACTACGAGACCACGGGCCCCGAGATCTGGAACGACACCGAGGGCAAGATCACGCATTTCGTCAGCGCGATGGGCACGACGGGCACGATCACCGGCGTGTCGCGCTACCTCAAGGAGAGGAACCCGGCCGTCCGCATCCTCGGCGCGCAGCCGGCGGAAGGCTCGCGCATCCCGGGCATCCGCAAGTGGCCCGAGGCCTACCAGCCCAAGATCTACGAGCCCTCGCGCGTCGACGAGCTGATCCTGGTGGGCCAGCAGGACGCCGAGGAGATGGCGCGCCGCCTCGCGCGCGAGGAAGGCCTGTTCGCGGGCATCTCGGCGGCCGGCGCGTGCTGGGTCGCGCTGCAGGTGGCGCAGCGGCTGGAGAACGCGACCATCGTGTTCGTCGTGTGCGACCGCGGCGACCGCTACCTTTCCACCGGCGTGTTCCCCGCATGACGGGAGCCACGTGGCGCTACTGTCCGCAGTGCGCCCATGCGCTGTCGCTCGTCACGCAGGACGAGGACGGCGGCCCCAAGGAGCGCCTGCGCTGCACGAACTGCGGCTTCACGCACTGGAACAACCCGACGCCGGTGCTGGCCGCCATCGTCGAGTGCGCCGACCGCGACGGCCGGATCCTGCTGGCGCGCAACGCGGCCTGGACCGGCCGCATGTTCGCGCTGATCACCGGCTTCATGGAGGCCGGCGAGACGCCCGAGGAGGGCATCGCGCGCGAGGTGCTCGAGGAGACGGCGCTCACGGTCGATTCGGTCGATCTCGTGGGCGTGTGGGACTTCCAGCGCATGAACCAGATCATCATCGCGTACCACGTGGTGGCGCGCGGGCAGATCCGGCTGTCGCCCGAACTGGCCGAGTACAAGCTGTTCGCGCCGGGCGACATCGTCTGCTGGCCGGCCGGCACCGGCTACGCGGTGGCGCAATGGCTGCGCTCGCGCGGCATCGAGCCGAAGTTCATGACGTCGCAGGAGCGCGCTGCGCCGGCGACGCCCAGGCACGACGCGTCATAGAATCGACGCGTCCTCCCACCAGGTCCACCCCATGCAAGCCCACAAGGAAATCGATACGCGCGGCATGAACTGCCCGCTGCCCATCCTGAAGGCCAAGAAGGCGCTGGCCGAGATGCAGACGGGCGAGATCCTGAAGGTCGTCGCCACCGACCCCAGCTCCACGCGCGACTTCCAGGCCTTCGCCCGCCAGACCGGCAACGAGCTGCTCGAGCAGAGCCAGGACAAGGCGGACTACATCCACTTCCTGCGCCGCCGCTGAATAAATGACGGCCCCACGCTCGCTGCCCCCCGAGGGGGTGCTTCGCGAGCGCTCGCTGCCCCCGAGGGGCCGGCCGCGAGCCGACCGGCGAAGCCGGATCGGCCGCTCCCTTGAATCTCCGGGGGAGGTTCGGGCGGCAGCGCCGGCGCCGTTCTCTCCCTAGCATATGGAAAAGCGCTGCCGCGGCAGCGCTTTTCCGTTGGGGCAGGCTGGGTTCAATTGCCCAGTTGTTCGAGTTGCGCCTTCATGCGCGCCACCGTCTCGACGAAGCCGGCCAGGCGCGTGCGCATCTGCTCGACGACCTCGGGCTTGGCGCGCGACACGAAGTTCTGGTTGCCCAGCTGGTTGTTGGCCTTGACGATCTCGCCCTCCAGGCGCGCGATCTCCTTGCCCAGGCGCTCGCGCTCGGCCGCGACGTCGATCTCCACGTGCAGCGACAGCCGCACGTCGCCCTGCACCGCCACCGGCGTCAGCCTGGTGGCCTGGGCGAACGCGGCCTCGTCGGCGAACACCTGCACCTCGCTGACCTTGGCCAGCGCCTTCAGAAGCGGCGCGGCGGCGTTGACGAACCCGGCGTCGCCGAAGGCCAGCAGCGGCATGCGCTCGGCCGGCGACAGGTTCATCTCGCTGCGCAGGTTGCGGCAGGCGCCGACCACCGCCTTGAGCCGCTCGACCCACGCGCAGGCCGCCTCGTCGATGCGCTCGGGCTGGGCGACGGGGTAGGGCGCGGTGGCGATCGTCTGGCCGGGCGCGGGCGCGCGGCCGGCGATCGGGGCGACCGTGTCCCACAGCTCGGCCGTGATGAAGGGCGTCACCGGGTGCAGCAGGCGCAGCACCGTCTCCAGCGTGCGGATCAGCGTGCGGCGCGTGCCGCGCGCGGCCGCTTCGTCGCCGGCGGCCTTGGCCTCCGCGAGCTGGGCCTTGGCGATCTCGATGTACCAGTCGCAGTATTCCGTCCACACGAACTGGTAGATGGCGTTGGCGACGTTGTCGAGGCGGTACTCGGCGAAGCCCTTGGCGACCTCGGCCTCGGTGCGCTGTAGCGCGCTCGTGATCCAGCGGTCGGCCTGGCTGAATTTGTTGTACCCCGGGGGGCATGCGGTCTTGTCGCCCTCGAGCAGGCCGCAGTCCTGGCCCTCGCAGTTCATCAGCACGAACTTGGTGGCGTTCCAGAGCTTGTTGCAGAAGTTGCGGTAGCCCTCGCAGCGCTTGGAGTCGAACGCGATGTTGCGGCCCAGCGTGGCCAGCGCAGCGAACGTGAAGCGCAGCGCGTCGGCGCCGTAGGACGGGATGCCCTCGGGGAATTCCTTCTTCGTGTTCTCGCGCACGCGCGGCGCGGTCTCGGGGCGGCGCAGGCCGATCACGCGCTTGTCCAGCAGCGGCTCGAGCGCGATGCCGTCGATCAGGTCGACCGGG
>DASQCX010000803.1:0-4323 GCA_035634455.1 Burkholderiaceae bacterium | reverse complement strand
ACGCGCGCGCCGGTCGGATCGGGCGGTGCCACGCAGTACAGCAGGCGCGACAGTCGGCCGCCCAGCAGCGTCATCGACGCGGCTCGCACGCCCAGCGCGAGCAGCGGCTCGATGATCGCGTCCTGCAGCGTGCGGCCGGGTTCGAGGCCGAGGCGGAAATGGCGGCCGCGGTTCGCATGCCGGTGCTCGATCCGGATGGCGCCGACGGGGCCCGGGTGCACCAGCGTGCGAGGCCGGGGCAGCGGCTGCGCGGTCGTGAAGTCGGTCATCGTGTCTCCAGCGCGCTCGTGGCGCATCGTTCCGCGTGCCGCCGGGGTGTCGGCGGGTTCGGTATGCGGGCCAGTCTAGGAAAGGCCTTCCATTCACGGAAGTTTTCTTTTCAGATCGATTGATCCAGAATCCAGATCGATGGAAATGCGTCATCTCCGCTGCCTGGTGGCCGTCGCCGAGGAGCTGCACTTCGGGCGCGCGGCGGCGCGGCTGAACCTGTCGCAGCCGCCGGTCAGCCTGGCGATCAAGGAGCTCGAGGTCGAGCTGGGCGTCACGCTGTTCGAACGCAGCTCGCGCCGCATCGTGCTCACGCGCGACGGCGAGGAGGCGCTGCACGACGCCCGCGCCGTGCTGGCGCGCACGGAGCTGCTCAAGCGCCGGGCGCACGACGCGGCGCGCGGACAGTCGGGCGCGCTGGCCATCGGCTTCATCAGCCTGGCGGCGTACTCGTTCCTGCCCGACGCGCTGCGCCGCTTCATGGCCGACTTCCCGAAGGTCAAGCTGGCGCTGCACGAGTCGACCACCGATGCGATGCTGGCCGAGCTGGAGATCGGCGCGCTGGACATCGGGCTGATCTTCGCGTCGCCGGGCATGTCGCCGACGCTGGCCTACCGCGCGACGCAGCGCGAGGCGCTGATGATCGCGTTGCCCGAGAGCCATCCGCAGGCGAAGTCGTCGCAGGTCGCGCTGGAGAAGCTCGCGCACGAGCGCTTCCTCGGCTTCGAGCGCCACTACGGGCCGATGATCTTCGACGCGATGGTGGCCACCTGCATGCGGCACGGCTTCAGTCCCAACCTGTTTCCGGCGCGTCAGATGCACACGATCGTGAGCCTGGTATCCGGGGGCATCGGCGTGGCGCTGGTGCCGGCTTCAGTGAAGGCGCTGCATCGCGAGGGGGTGGTCTATCGGCCCATCAGGGGCGAGCGCACGCTGGTGGAGACCGGTGCGGCCTGGCGCAAGGCCGATGACTCCGCGCTGGTGCGGGCGTTCGTGGAGTACCTGCCGCGGTTGGCTTCGTAGCGGCCTGGATTTTCTCTGCATTTGCCTGCGGCGCCTCCTGGTCCAGCCACGATATGAACCGATTTCTGGCTTGCTGCGTCGCAACAGACGCACCATCGCAAAGCCATCCTGCGCAGAATTCATCCATCAAACGATGACTGCCGACGCAACTGGTTCACGATTCGAACCAGGTCTGCATGGCCCGCCCGCAACGAATTCACGCCAACCGGCAGGAACGCACATGACCAACGCACACATCATCGGCTGGGGCCACACCCCCTTCGGCAAGCTCGACGCCATCGACATGGAACAGCTGATCCGCGACGCCGCGCTCCCCGCCGTGGCCAGCGCCGGCCTGCAGCTGGCCGACATCGACGGCATCTTCGTCGGCCACTTCAACGGCGGCTTCGTCCCGCAGGACTTCAGCGCCGCGCTCGCCGGCGTCGCGATCCCCGAGTTCCGCCATGTGCCGGCGATGCGCGTCGAGAACGCGTGCGCCACCGGCTCGGCCGCGATCTGGGCCGCGCTCGACGCCGTCGGTTCGGGCCGCGTGAGGCACGCGCTGGTGATCGGCATGGAGAAGATGAACACGCTGCCCGGCGCGCAGATCGGCGACACGCTGCTCAAGTGCTCGTACGTCAAGGAGGAGGCCGACACCGCCGGCGGCTTCGCGGGCGTGTTCGGCGACATCGCCGGCGTCTACTTCGAGCGCTTCGGCGACCAGAGCGACGCGCTGGCCGCGATCTCCGCCAAGAACCACGAGAACGGCGTGCGCAACCCGGTCGCGCACATGCGGCGCGACCTCGGCTACGACTTCTGCCGCCAGCCGTCGGACAAGAACCCGTTCGTCGCCGGGCCGCTCAAGCGCTCCGACTGCTCGCTGGTGTCCGACGGCGCCGCGGCGCTGGTCATCTCGATGGATCCCGTGGCCGGCGCGCGCGTGCAGCCGGTGCGCTGGCGATCGCGCACGCAGGTCAACGAGTACCTGCCGCTGTCGCGCCGCGACCCGACGCGGTTCGAGGGCGCCGCGCTCGCCTGGCAGCGCGGCCTGGACGCCGCCGGCGTCGCGCTGTCCGACCTGCACTTCGTCGAGACGCACGACTGCTTCACGATCGCCGAGCTGCTGGAGTACGAGGCGATGGGCCTGCGCCCGCACGGGCAGGGTGCGCGCGCCATCCTCGACGGCGACACGCGGCGCGACGGCAGGCTGCCGGTCAACCCGTCGGGCGGCCTGAAGTCGCGCGGGCATCCGATCGGCGCGACGGGCGTGTCGCAGCACGTGATGGCCGCGATGCAGCTCACGGGCAGCGCCGGCGACATGCAGCTGCCGCGCGCGGGCCTCGGCGCCGTCTTCAACATGGGCGGCGCGGCGGTGGCGAACTACCTCAGCGTGCTGGAGGCGGCATGAGCGCCCGCCCGGCCGCTCCGAAGGGCGCTCGCGCCGCGGCGCGCCGCGCGGAGGCTTCACTATGAGCAACGCGGCCCAGGCCTGCAACCTGTCGCAGCTGCTGCGGCAGACCGCGGCGCTGCATCCCGACCGCGCGGGCCTGATCCAGGGCGAGCGCCAGTGGACGTGGCGCGAGATCGACGCGCGCGTCGACGCGCTGGTGGCCGCGCTGCGCAGGCTCGGCATCGTCCAGGGCGACCGGCTGCTCGTGCAGTCGCGCAACTCGCTGGCGATGTTCGAGAGCTGCTGGGTCGCGTTCCGCCTCGGCGCCGTGTGGGTGCCGGTGAACTTCCGGCTGACGCCGCCGGAGGTCGCGACCCTCGGCGCCTCCAGCGGCGCCGTCGCGATGCTGGTGGACGACGGCTTCGAGTCGCACGTGGCCGCGGTGCGCGAGGCATCGCCCGCGCTGCGGCACGTGGTCTCGATGGGCGACGAGTGGGAGGCGCTGGTCGCGGCCAACCGCGGCGCGCCGCGCTTGGAGGCGACGGTCGCCGCCGACGACCCGCTGTGGTTCTTCTACACCTCGGGCACGACGGGCCGTCCCAAGGCCGGCATGCTGACCCACGGCCAGATGGCCTTCGTCGTCACCAACCACCTGGCCGACCTGATCCCCGGCACCTCCGAGCGCGACGTGTCGATCGCGGTGGCGCCGCTGTCGCACGGCGCGGGCATCCATGCGCTGCTCAACGTCGCGCGCGGCGCGGCCACGGTGCTGCTGCCGTCCGAGAAGCTGGATCCCGCGGCGTTCTGGGCGCTCGTCGAGCGCCATCGCGTGACCAACCTGTTCACCGTGCCGACCATCGTCAAGATGCTGGTCGAGCATCCGGCCGTCGACGCGCACGACCACTCGTCGCTGCGCTACGTGATCTACGCCGGCGCGCCGATGTACCGCGCCGACCAGCAGCGTGCGCTGCGCACGCTGGGGCCGGTGCTGGTGCAGTACTTCGGCCTCGGCGAGGTCACGGGCTGCATCACGGTGCTGCCGCCGTCCATGCATTCGCCCGACGACGACTCGCCCGACGCCAACGTCGGCTCCTGCGGCCGGCCGCGCACGGGCATGGAGGTCGCCATCCTCGACGCCGACCTCAAGCCGGTGCCGGCAGGCGAGGTCGGCGAGATCTGCTGCCGCGGCCCCGGCGTGTTCGCGGGCTACCACGACGACGCCGAGGCCACCGCCAAGGCGCTGTGGGGCGGCTGGTTCCACACCGGCGACCTGGGGCGCGTCGATGTGCGCGGGCTGCTCTACATCACGGGTCGCGAGTCGGACATGTACATCTCGGGCGGGTCGAACGTCTACCCGCGCGAGGTCGAGGAGGTGCTGCTGACGCACCCGGACGTCGCCGAGGTCGCGGTGCTGGGCGTGCCCGACGCGAAGTGGGGCGAGGTCGGCGTGGCGGTGGTCGTGCGGCGCGACGGCGCGGCGTGCGACGCGGCCGCGCTGCTCGCGCATCTCGAAGGGCGCTGCGCACGCTACCGCTGGCCGCGCCACGTCTTCTTCTGGGACGCGCTGCCGAAGTCCGGCTACGGCAAGGTGACCAAGAAGGACATCCGAGAACAACTCTTCGCACGTCGCGAATTGTGGGAATCCACAGAGTTGGGGAAGACGA
>DASQCX010000802.1:0-1939 GCA_035634455.1 Burkholderiaceae bacterium | reverse complement strand
TGCATGCGCTGCGGCTGAAGGCGCAGCATGCGTCGCCGCCGCCCGGTCAGGCCTGGGACAGCGCCGCGGTCGCCAGCGTCTACTGGCTCTCGCAGCCGTCCGGCGCGCCCGACCTGCACTCGCCGCCGCTGCGCCTGGACGGCGCGCCATGGCGCGCGCTGCGGCTCGAGACCGCGGGCCCGATCTCGCAGCTGGGGCACGCCGCGCCGACGATCCGCGTCGCCACGCGCCGGCGCCAGCTGGTGTTCGTCGCGCGCGGCGCCGGGCCGTTCGTGCTCGCGCGCGCGCCGGCGGGCGACCCGCCGGCGGCGATGGCGCTGGCCGGACTGATGCCCGGCCGCGCGGCGGACGCGCCGCTGCCCGCGGCGAGCGCCGCGATCGCGACGCCGCCGGTGGAGCCGGTGCCGGCGTCCGCCGCATCGGCCGTCACCGGCCCTGCGGCGGCACCCGCATCGCGGGCGGGCTGGCTGTGGGCCGCGCTGCTGGCCGGGCTGGCGGCCATGGGCGCGATGGCGTGGTCGCTGCTGCGCAAGAGGCCATCCGGAACGCGAGCCTGAGCGTCGACTCGGGAAGGCGGCACGATGACGCGCCGCCAGGCCCGGGCCACACGCCGCGCCGGCTCGGCCGGCCGCTCACGACAGCGCGAAGAAGCCCCAGGGATTCTTCGTGAAGGCCACCGAGACGATCCAGCCCACCGCAGCCAGCGCCGCGACCCAGGCCGCGGTGCGCAGCGGCTTCGCGATCGTCGGCCGCAAGGCCACCATGCCCAGTCCGATGTAGAGGACCAGCCCCGACATCTTGGCGATCAGCCAAGGTGTCGCGAAAGGATCGAGGCGCAGCATCGTCACGAGCATCAGCGCGGAAACCAGCAGCGCCGTGTCGATCATGTGCGGCAAGGTCTTCGCGACGCGGCCGCGCACCCATCGCGCATCGGCCAGGCCTGCGGCACCCCGGAGGAAGAACCCCGTCACCGACAGCGCGACGCTGGTTTCGTGGAAGCTGCGGACGGCGACGTAGTCCATGGGCATCACTCGCCGCGTCCATCGACGCGCGGCCGGGTCAGGATGGGCCAGTAGCGTATCGCATAGAGCCCGAAGCCCGCGCACCACAAGGCCGCCGACGCCAGCACGGCCACGATCGTCGCGGCCGGTGCGAACAAGGGGACGAAGACCCGTACCGGCGCGGCCGCGAGCACCAGCGCGAACATGGCCGCCTCCGACGCGCCGCCGCGCAGCGGGCGCCCCGTGTGGCCGCGTGCGGTGCGCGTGATCATGCCCACGATGAGCCCGCCCAGCACGCCCACCGTCAACGCGTGCGTGGCCACGGAACCGGGCACGGTGCCGAGCGCCGCCAGCGCGCGCAGCGCAAGGTGGATGGGGATCCACGCGGTGGCCACGTGCAGGACCCAGACGATGGGTTCGTTCAGCACGCGCCAGGTCTTGAGCAGGACGCAGCGCGCGAGATGGAACACCGCGGCGGTCGCGGCGATGGATGCGAGCAACGCCGACGGAAGCGGCACGACGTCCGACAGCGCCAGCAGCAGGATCGCGCCGGAGGCCAGCTTCTCGAGCGTCGGGTTGCGCACCGCGCCCGCACCGGCGACGCCGTTGTTGGAGAACATGACCAGCACCCGGCCGGTCATCACCGAGACGATGAACAGCACCAGGTCCAGCCCGAGCCGGATGCCCGCCCAGCCGAGGCCCGGCACGACGCCCAGCTCGCCCAGGTGCACCGCCAGCACCGCAAGCGACATCGCGACCAGCAACCCGACGAAGAAGTAGTTGCGTCGGTTGCCCGCGGCGATGAAAGGACGTGCCAGCGCGACGGCGGCCGCGAGCGGGAACGCGACGTTGGCGACGGCGGCCGCCCAGCCGAACGGCGTCAGCACCAGCACGCGGCCCGCCAGCCACAGCAGCACGAGCGCCTGCAGCGTGCGTCC
>DASQCX010000801.1:0-3156 GCA_035634455.1 Burkholderiaceae bacterium | reverse complement strand
GGCGCGACGCTGCGCGAGCACCTGGCGAAACTCGGCGGCACGATCTTCGCGCTGCGCGAGCTGACGATCGCCACGGCCCAGCCCTGGTTCGTGCCGGCCAGCCGGCTCAATGCCCTGCGGCGCGAGGCGCTGGAGCGCCTGGAGACCGCGCGCCTCGAACGGCGCGAACGGCTCCCGCGCGCGACGCCCGCCGACCCGCCCGCGCCCTACCCCGAGGACGCGCTGAGCTACCTCGCCAACGTCTGCAACCAGCCCGCGCACGAGTTCTACGCGAAGCACGGCGTGAAGGTCATCGAGGCGGCCTACGAGAGCCACGAGGAGCTCGGCGAGGTCAGCCTGATGATCACGAAGCACTGCGTGCGCTGGTCGATGTCGCTGTGCCCCAAGCAGGCCAAGGGCGTCACCGGCGTCCAGGGCACCGTGCGCGCCGAGCCGCTGGTGCTGCAGAACGGCAGCGAGAAGCTGACGCTGCGCTTCGACTGCAAGCCGTGCGAGATGCACGTGGTCGGCAAGATCAAGAAGCAGGTGATCAACGAGGCGCTGGCCGTGCCGATGACCTTCTTCCGCACGCGCCCGGCGCCGCAGCGCGCGGGCTGAGGTTTTCAGGCGTTCAGCCGAACCACCAGCGGCGGTCGTCGCCGTCGCCGCGCTCGAACTGGATCCAGCCGAACGCCGCCGCCAGCAGCACCGCGATCGGGATCAGCAGGAACCACTTGTGCAGGTTCGCGCGCACGATCACCTCGTCGCCGCGGCGGATGCTCGCGCAGGACTTGAAGACGCGGCTGGTGTCCACGATCACCTCGTCGCCGTCGCGCAGCGCGTTGAACGCCGACCAGCCGACATCGCACGAGTCCACGCGGCCGCCGACGAAATGCAGGCGGTAGTCGTCGTCCCGGCGCCAGCGCGAGACGCGGCTGTGGCCGTCGATGCGCAGCGTCTCCGTGCGTGCGGCGGAGAACGCGTCGATCGCGAGCAGGAGGGCAATGATGAACGCCGCGAGGCGGGTGACGACGTCCACGGCGGTGCGCCCATTGTTGAGGTGACGCAGCCAGTCTAGGGATGCGGCCCGCGCCGCGCCTCCCTCAAGATGGGGTGTCGCCGTGATCCGCGGGCTGTAGCGGACTTTCGCCCGCCGACTGTGGCGCCGCCGCCGCATCCGGCGGTTCGGCCGGGCGCGCCACGGCGGGCAGTTCGAGGACGTGGCCCGGCGCGATGGGCGCGGCCTGCTTGGCGGCGACGGTCATCTCGGCGACGGCGCGGCGGCGGCTCACGGGCCGCGGGTGCTGGGGAACGAGCATGGGGACTCCGGTGGCGGGCTGCATGCCCGTGGCGCCGGAGTTGGCGGCGCCGGCCGCGCGATCAAGCGCGGGAATCCCCGGGGCTTGAAATCGGGTCGCGCGTCACGCGCACGCGTGCCATGCGTCCACGTACGCCCGCGCACGCGAGGCGATGTCGGCCACGCCGTACTCGGGCTTGAACAGCCCGCCGCCCAACCCGAAGCCGGTGGCGCCGGCGCCGCGCCAGGCCGCGATGTTGCCGGGCACGATGCTGCCCACCGGCCACAGCGGCAGGCCGGCCGGGAGCACGGTGGTCAGGCCCGCGAGGCCGGCGTGGGTCATCGCCTCGGCCGGGAAGATCTTCAGGGCGTCGGCGCCGGCGCGCCAGGCCGCGAACGCCTCCGACGCCGTGAACACGCCCGGCACCGTGCGCATGCCGCGTTCGCGCGCGCGCCGCACGACGGCGGGGTCGAAGTGCGGCGAGACGATCAGCGTGGCGCCGGTGTCGCCGACGGCGTCGACCTGCGCCGCTTCCAGCACCGTGCCCGCGCCGATGGCCGCGTCGGCCGGCGCGTGCGGCACGATCGCGGCGATGGCGGCGATCGCGCCGGGGCGGTTCAGCGGCACCTCGAGCGCGCGGAAGCCGGCGTCGAACAGGACGCGGGCGACCTCGACGGCGCGTTCGGGCTGCAGGCCGCGCAGGATGGCGACCAGCGGCAACGTCGGCGGCCAGGTGGTGGGGTCGGTCATGGCTGGAGGTCCTCCGCGGCCATCGCGCGCCAGGCGGCGAGCTGGATCCGGCGCGCGTCGAGCACTTCGAGCCGGCGCCCGTGGGCGCGGGCGCAGGCGGCGTGCAGCGCGGCCAGGGCGGGCTCGCCGATGACGCGCACGGGTTCGTCGCGCGACGGCCGGCGCTGCGCGTCGGCCCATTCTGCGCCGATCAGCAGCCCGCTGACATAGGCCGCCGCGGCGCCCGGCGCCATCGCGCCCGTGACGACCTGCGCGCGGGCGCCGAACAGCGCATGCGTCAGCACCGGGCCGCGCGCGGCCTCGGCGACGCCGCGCAGGAAGTCGGGGGCGTCGGCGACGCCATCGTGGCGCTGGCCTGCGGCATCGCCCGCGCCCGGGGCCTGCATCGCGCTGGCGAGCGTGCCGTGCTGGCGCAGCAGCGCGAACAGCTCGCCGGTCATGTAGGTGCGCAGCTCGGTGATGCGTCCGGCCTGCAGGCGCACCCACTTGCTGTGCGTGCCGGGCAGCACGTAGCAGCCGTCGGAGGCATCGCGGCCGAGCAGGTGCAGCGCGCCGAACAGCTGGGTCTCCTCGCCGCGCATCACGTCGACCGCCCCGCCCTCGCCGCGCAGGCACCAGCCGGGCACGATGCGCCAGCGGCGGCCGGGCGGCGAGTCGGCCACCGGCACCAGGTGGCGCGGCAGTTCCGACAGCGGCGTGCCGCCCTCCAGGTAGGGCACGGCCTGCCAGCCGATGGTCGCGCCCACCATGCCGGCCATGACGACCGGCAGCGCGGGCGAGGCCTCGGGCCAGCCGGCGACGAGTGCCTCCAGCGAGGCGCGGAAGCGCCCCGCGCAGGCCAGCGCGCCGTCGCCGTCCGCGCGCTCGGCGACGATCGCGCCGTCGCTGCCGACGAGGGTGGCGCGCCGGTGGGTGGTGCCCCAGTCGATGCCGATGAAAGCCGCGGTCATGCCGTCATTGTCCACGGGGCCGGGACGGCCCGGCCCCTTCGCTCGCAGGAATCAGAACCAGATCTCGACCTGGGCGCCGTAGGACACGGCGCTGGTCTTGTTGGCCGGGAAGTTGTAGTTGTTGGCGGTGTCGGCGGCCGCGGCCTTGTTGTAGTCGGCGTAGGTCACGTACAGGCGCA
>DASQCX010000800.1:0-1600 GCA_035634455.1 Burkholderiaceae bacterium | reverse complement strand
GCGCCGACCAGGAACGAGCCCTCCTCCTCCCTGAAGGTCAGCGCGGCCAGGTTGGGCGGCAGCGGCTCGCCCGGCTTCACGGTGTAGTCGACGCACGCGAACTTGATGTTGGGGAACTCGGTCGCCAGCTGGCGGATATCGTCGGAGAACAGGAACCCGACGCCGAACACCAGCTGGTTGCCGGCCGCGGCGAGCTGGCGCAGCGCCGCCTCGCGGTCGTTGCCTTCGCCGGTCTCGAGAGTCTGGACCTCGACGCCGAGCCCGGTGCGCGCGCGCTCCAGGCCCGCCCAGGCGGCATCGTTGAACGACTTGTCGCCGCGCCCGCCGACGTCGAACACCAGGCCCACCTTGAGGCGGGTGGGGGTACCACGCGAAGCGCGGTCCGGCGCCTGCGCGGCGGGCGGCTCAGCGCGCTTTCCGCACCCCGCTGCGAGAACGGCGGCGGCGGCGAGGGCGATTGTTGCGCGAATGATCGGACGGTGCGGCATCGGCTCCTCCGGGTCGTGCGGCGTCATGACGGGCGCGGCGGCCCAGCTCGTAGCAGCGGCGGCAGCGCGCCTCGTAGAGATCGGCGCCGCCGACCAGCACGCGCCCGCTGCGGCGCACCTTGCGGTAGGTGCGGTTGGCGGGGCCACCGCACACCATGCAGATGGCGAGGGTCTTGGTGATGTACTCCGCGATGGCGAGCAGGTGCGGCATGGGCTCGAACGGCCGCCCCGCGTAGTCCTGGTCGAGCCCGGCCACGATCACGCGCTTGCCGCGGCGCGCCAGGCGCTCGCACACCCGCACCAGGTCGGGACCGAGGAACTGGCCCTCGTCGATGCCGATGACCTGGGCGTCGCGCCCGTAGTCGAGGATCTGGCGCGCGTCGCGGATCGAGTGCGAGGGGATGCGCAGCTCGCTGTGCGAGACGATGTGGTCGCGGGCGTAGCGGTCGTCGATCACCGGCTTGAAGATCTCGACGCGTTGGCGCGCGATCTGGGCGCGTCGCAGGCGGCGGATCAGCTCCTCGGTCTTGCCGCTGTACATGCTGCCGACGATGACCTCGATCCAGCCCTGGTTGGTGAAGTGCGGCGTGGGTTCGGCCATGGCACCCGGGTCAGGCGCGGCCGTCGGCGGGAACGGCCTCGACGCCGCGCTCGCGCAGCAGCTCGCGGATCTTGGTCTTCACCAGGTCGATTGCCACCTTGTTGTGCCCGCCTTCGGGGATGATGACGTCGGCGTGGCGCTTCGAGGGATCGACGAACTGGAGGTGCATGGGGCGCACGCTCTCCTCGTACTGGCGGATGATGCTGTCGACCGAGCGCCCGCGCTCGACCAGGTCGCGGCGCAGCCGGCGGATGAAGCGCACGTCGGGGTCGGCGTCGATGAACAGCTTGATGTCCATCATGCGGCGCAGATCGGGGTCGACGAAGATCAGGATGCCCTCGAGCACGATCACGTCGTGCTCGCCGATGTGGCGGGTTTCGCCCAGCCGCCGGTGCGCGGCGTAGTCGTAGATCGGCTGCTCGACCGGCCGCCCGGCCAGCAGCTCGGCGATGTGGCGCTTGAGCAGCTCGCCGTCGAACGCGTCGGGATGGTCGAAGTTGCGCCCCACGCG
>DASQCX010000799.1:0-1978 GCA_035634455.1 Burkholderiaceae bacterium | reverse complement strand
GGACCCCGGCTACTTCCTGATGTTCGGCCGGCTGCAGCAGGAGGGCATCCGCGTGCTGCCGATCGCGCGCCGCCACGACGGCGTCGACCTGGGCCAGCTGGAGGCCGCGTGCCGCGAGCACAAGCCGCGTCTCGCGTTCCTGCAGACCACGCTGCACAACCCGACCGGCTGGAGCAGCAGTGCCGCCAACCTGCACAAGCTGCTGGTGCTGGCGCAGCAGTACGGCTTCCTGATCGCCGAGGACGACGTCCAGGGCCATTTCCACCCCGGCCAGCCGACGCGGCTCGCGGCGCTGTCGGGGCTGGAGCGCGTGATCTACTACTCGAGCTTCTGCAAGGCGCTGAGCCCCGCGCTGCGCATGGGCTACATCGCGGCCGACCCGGCGCTGCTGAAGGTGCTGCTGCGCCAGAAGATCTACTCGGTGCTGACGACGCCCGCGCTCAACGAGTCCGTGATGCTGGAGGTGCTCGCCGCCGGCCGCTGGCGCAAGCACCTGGATCGCCTGCAGCGCCGCCTCGCGGCCGCGCGCCACGCCAGCGAGAAGCAGCTCGCCTCGGCCGGCATCCGCTTCGACCACCCCGGCGAGGGCGGCCTGTTCCTGTGGGGCGAGCTGCCGCAAGGTGTCGACGTCGACCTGCTGGTGCAGGACGCGCTGCGCAACAAGATCCTGCTCGTGCGCGGCGCCGCCTTCATGGCCGACGGCGGCGCCGATCCGCACATCCGCTTCAACGTGGCGATGTGCCAAGCGCCGAAGGTGGCGGATTATCTGCGCGAGCGGCTGAGCAGCGTGCGGGACGCCCATGCGGCCGTGCGCCGTCTGGCTGCACCGGAACCTCGTCCGGCGAACTGAGTAACCGCGTTCCGAGTCAAGCGTTCTTGAACTCGGGATCCCATGGCAACCCGCTTCAGGCCTGGCGTTGCCGGCAGTCAGCAGGCGCGCGTAAAACGCTGCGACGTGTCAGTCTTGCGGCAGTGTTTGTTTCTTTTGGGGCGTGCCGGGTCTCGCCCCGGCGGGCGACCTACTTTCTTGTCGCGACAAGAAAGTAGGCAAAGAAACGCTCTCAATACGCCGCGCAGAACTCGCTGCGTTCGCTTCGCTCACTGCGCTCGGACAGCTGCTCGGAGTCAGTTGGACGGGCGCGCTGCGCGCGCTGACTCTACGTATTGCGACGATGTTGAAGTTCAGCGCCTTATTGATGCTCCTGATCGCTCGCAATCGATGACTCGTCGTCATCGATCAACCATGTGCTCCACCCGCCCCAGGGCCGATAGCAGATCGCTTCGCGCAAAGAGCGCGCGCAGCGCGCCTCAAACAAACTGACTCCGCGCAGCTGTCCGAGCGCAGTGAGCGAAGCGAACGTAGCGAGTTTTGCGCGGAGCATTCAACGCGCTTCTTTGCCTACTTTCTTGTCGCGACAAGAAAGTAGGTCGCCCGCCGGGGCGAGACCCGGCAACGCCGACCACGACGAAGCACCGCCGCGGCGCGCCGGACCACTCCGCGGAAGATGGCGGCGAGCGAGCCCCCGTCGCGGATCATCTCGACGCTGTCCACGATTGCAATCGAGGGCGGCATGGCTAGGGCAACGTGAAGTAGAACTTCGCGCCCTTGCCGACCTCGGACTCGGCCCAGATGTCCCCGCCATGCCGGCGGACGATGCGCCGCACCGAGGCCAGGCCCACGCCCGTGCCCTGGAAATCCTTGGCGCTGTGCAGGCGCTGGAAGACGCCGAACAGGCGGTCGGCGAAGCGCATGTCGAAGCCGGCGCCGGCGTCCGCGATGACGAAGGCGGGCGCGCCGCCCTGGGTCTCGCGGCGCAGCTCGATGCGCGTGACGGGGCTCTGGCCGCTGTACTTCCAGGCGTTGCCGACCAGGTTCTCGACGGCGATGCGCAGCAGCGTCGGGTCGCCCTGCACCACCAGGCCCGGCTCGATCGCGATCTCGGCGTGGCGCTCGGGCTCGTTGCTGCGCAGGTCCTCG